>NZ_VRTY01000014.1 GCF_008017455.1 Pontibacter qinzhouensis
TCACAAATCCGCTCATCCTAAGTGGCGCCGCTTGGCCCGGAACGGTGGCGCTGCTTGCCCGGAATATTCAGATAATTATTGCTTATTAAATTTTAAATAACATACAATAGTTAATAAGTGTTTTGCCGCTGGATTTAGCACCTGGTGCTTTTTCTTGTAGTGAGTAGTTTTCATCCATGCTCCCCTGCTTCTTTCCAGCTTAACCAATGCTCCATCTTTGGAATCCTATCCCTTCCTAGCCCCTTCTCCTTGTATTATTTGCCTAGAATTCTTTCTTTTGGTGTATGATGGGCTTTGTATTGCAAGATGTGTTTTGAGTCCTTCAAAACCTCTTGCCCTGCTTTCAGCGTAGCTGTCAGCAGGGGGAAATCCACTCGCAACTCGTGTCTTTTATTGAGCAAAGAATGTATGGAAGATATTAAAAAAGCAAAGGGAGGGCGTCCAAAACTATCGCCTGAATTAAAGAGAGCCAAGCAAGTAAAGCTGACCTTTTCCGATAGCGAATACAGGCGACTGGAGGCTGAGATGACAGCTGCAGGGCATGAATCATTGTCTGTTTACCTGCGGAAGAAGGCGCTGGCGCAGCCTGACGATTTTATTGCTAATCCTAAAGAGTTAATCGCGGTGTTGGATAGGCTCGGCCCAGAGATCAGCAGGGTCGGTAACAATATCAATCAGGTAGCCAGGTATGTCAATTACCTAAAGGCAAACAATATGATAAACCTGCAGTTTCTTGCCGATTTTAATAGGCACATGATAGAGTTCAGTATTATAGAAAAAGAATTGGTCAAGGCGCTTCGCTCTTTTCTCCGGATTGCTGCTGCAAGGTTTAAAAAATTTAAATAATATTTATTATTTAATAAATAAGAATTAATAAATAAGAATTAATAAATAAGAATTAATAAATAAGAATTAATAAATAAGAATTAATAAATAAGAATTAATAAATTTTAACTATTAAATATTAATATTTATATTATAAATAATAACTAATAATTGTTAAGTAAAATATAATAGTTTAAAATTTTTAAATAATATATAGTAGCTTTTATGTGAAAGTTATTATTTGTTATATTTTTGAAGCATTAATGAGTGGGCTATGATCGTGAAAATCCTTTCTGCCGCTGCCGGGTTCAATGGCGTTGTTTATAATGAAGAGAAAAGAGCACAGGGTGCAGCTCAGCTGCTCAAGGCTGAGAACTTTGGTTTCTTGAACCTGGCTGCGGGAAGCTTGAAGCAGGAGGATTACATCAGGTACATGACGTTGGTTGCAAACACAAACGAGTCAGTGCTAAAGTCCCAGTTCCATGCCATTATTTCCTGCAAGGGAAGGGAGAAGAGTGCGGAGGAGCTCCTGGAAATCGCGGAGGAATACCTCCAGCGCATGGGGTACCATGACAACCCTTACCTTATCTACTTTCATTCAGATACTGCGCACAACCATGTACATATGGTATCTACTAGGGTGAGCAAAGAGGGGAAGAAGGTGAATGACAAGTATGAAAACGTGAGGTCTCAGAAAGTGATGCAGGAGATTCTGATGCAGGATGTGGAATACGAGGTAAAAGCATACTTAACTAAAGCGCTGGCATATGGATTTTCCTCAGAGGCTCAGTTTAAGTTGCTGCTCGAAAGGGAAGGCGTGAAAGTCACGGAGAAGGAGGGGCAGTACCAGTTCATTAAGTACAGTTCAGTGGTGCATGCCTTTGCAAAGAAAGAAGTCGCTGACAGGATAGCGAAGTATAAAGCACCAGATGCGCGTGTAGGGCAGCTGAAAGCCATATTCCGCAAGTATAAACGAGGCCTAACGGTGGAGCAGTTCTCCGGGCTATTAAAGGAAAAGTTCGGGATAGAGCTGGTGGTGCACCAGGCAAAGGGGAAGAGCACTCCCTATGGCTACACCATTCTCGACCATGCCAGCAAACAGGTGCTGAAGGGTTCCCAGGTGATGAGGCTCGACGAGCTGCTTTCCGGTGTTAACAGAGAAGAGAAAATACAGGCTGGACGGGAACTCATAGCCAAGCTTTCTACAGACAGGGGGCTGTGTTACACCGGTTTCAAAAGACAGGTGGAGACAACAGGACTCCTTGTCAACAAAAAGGGAGAGATCCGCATCAAGGGAGATGAAGAAGGCAGCATCCCTGTTCTGGTGCTTGATAAGGCGCATGTCAGGGCGCTGCTTTACCAAGAAAGGCTGCAGGAGGCGCGGCAGTACGCTGTGACGAGCGATAGGGATATGAGGCTGCTTGCCAGGCTGTTTTTTGTAAAGCAATCGGATCTGTCGGTTGCGAAGGCTTCTGACCCTCTGGAGAAGGAGGTGGTGGCCGCCAAGCTGCACAGCGGCCTTGCCAGCGGCAGGCCGCTGCAGGAAATCCTGGACAGTTGCGGCTGGAGCATCGCTCATGCAGACGGAAAGCACTTCCTGGTTGATCATCAGCAGAAACGGGTATATGCCTGGGCAGATCTGACAAAAGAGAGGCCTGACTTTCAAGCTGTGCAGGTTGTTGAGCTTGATAAGGGTAGTGATCGGGCGAGAGAGGAAAGGCTGCAGGACGCATGGACCCAGTCTTCCGGGGCCATCGGTCAACTGGCGGCTTCCATGCTTTACCTTATGGAGTCAAACCTAGGGTCTGATCAGAGCGAGAATAGGAAGAGAAAAAATCAACGAAAACGATAATACACATAGACAATTAATACATGAAAATTGTAGTAGCAAACCAAAAAGGAGGGGTGGGCAAGTCTACCACCTGTATACTGCTGGCTAACTATCTGGCCTTAGAGAAAAAGGATAATGTGATCATCCTGGATATGGACTTTCAGGACTCCATCTACTCCAGATGGGAGAAGGAGAAGGAGTTATATGCCAATGAACCACTGTACGAGGTTATCAAGATGGAGGTAGAGGAGTACCCGAAATACAAGGTGCATATTGATAGTCTGCAAGGGGGGCATGTTATTATGGACATGCCTGGCAGACTGGACACGAATGAACTCATCGCTGTATACCAGGACGCTGAAGTAATCGTCTGTCCGTTCGCCTATGAAAAGATGACTTTTGAGTCCACCATGTTCTTTGTTCAGGTGGCTAAGCATGTTAACCCGCAGGTAAAGATCGTGTTCCTGCCAAACCGCCTGAAGTCCTCCGTGAACTATGAATTGAAAGCTGCAGTAGATGAGCAGCTGACGCAGTTCGGCACTGTCGCTCCGGCGCTGCCAGACCGGGTAGGATTTCAACGCATAGATACTGTATCTATTTCTTCGGATATTCGAGGGGTGCTCGATAATTCTTTTGGGTATATATATAATGAGTATTTGGAGACAAAATAGAAGATCCTTCAAATAAATTTATATTAATATTCAATAATTGAAACATTTTAATCAAATAACGTATAATATTCATGTCTACAGCAGGTAACAAAGAGTTTGACATCAAGAGCTTTAAGCAAAGCATAGGACAGGCTCCCCAGCAGAAAAATGCAGAAGAGAAAGCTGTTCAACCAGTTCCTGAGAAAAGAGAAGAGACGGCACCAACAGTTTCAAAATCAGGCAAAGCCGGTGAAAAGCCTAAGGCTTCTTCTAATGCTACAGCAGGCAAAAAGCAGGAGGCTCCTTCCTCGAAAATGACAGCTGCAAAGGCTTCGGGTAAAGCAGCGTCAGGTTTAAGCTTCGAGCAACTGCTTGCTGAACTCGATAAGGCGAAGGAGGAGTTTACCTTTACCTCCAAAACAGTCTATGTGGATGTGCATATACATGAAGTGCTAGACCTGCTGAAGAAAAAAGGAGGGATTAAAATCAATGTGCTGGCAAGCTACCTGTTTGCTAAATTCATTGAAGAGCATAAAGAGGAGATTCAAAGGCTCCGTGATAGGACCGATAACAAGTTCTTGAACTAAGCTGAATCTATAACATTAAGTAAAAAAGTATATAAATAAATAATCTCATCTTAAAATATACGTATAAGTATAAAACCGTATTTCGTATCGATTATATATTTAAAGTAGGAATGTCTAGGCTGTAAATCGATGTTTTAACTTAAATTATATAGTTATGTCTTGGGGCGCTTTCTTCGCTACGATAGCAGTACTCTATGTGCTTTACTATGCAGGTAACCTCTTGTTTGACCTGTACCTTCAAAATGCAAAAGGCGTGGCCGCAGATATGGTGGCCCAATACAGTGTTTCCGATTTAGTAGACACTACAGAGTCACCCCAAGATATTGTGGACGAGGATTACCTGGAGGAAGAATTCGAGGAGGATTATGAGGATTACGAGCAGGAGGAGTTACCCTTGGATAGCGGTTCCCAAGAATATCCTGTTGCAGCCGACGAGCACGCCTTTGCGCATCAGACGGCCTCTGAGAACAGTGTCGCCATGCCCGTGATAGGGCAGGGTATACCCCTAGAGGAGTTCCTTCAGAACGCCAGGCGACTTTCAAACGCAATACCTTTTTCTTCATAAATTTTTAATTCAATAACAGAGATTATGAGAAAGATACTTGCTATGCTCGTGTTGGTAGTCCTCGCTGTCCCATCTTCCTTTGCTCAAGGGGCCGGAGGCATTGATGCCGGAGCCTCTGAGCTTCAAACTTACATTGACCCTGTAGGCAACCTAATCCTGGTCATCGGAGCTATTGTTGGCCTGATTGGGGGAGTTAGAGTATACATCAAGTGGAACTCCGGGGACCAGGACACACAAAAGGCTGTCATGGGTTGGATGGGGTCCTGCGTATTCCTGATGGTGGTGGGGGTAGTGATCAAAGCCTTCTTCGGCTTGTAAGCCGTGGCTCCCGAAGATAACAGAGGATTTAATGTCTACAAGGGGCTGCAAAAACCCCTTGTATTTAAATCCTTGAAAGGTAGATATATCTACTGGGGCCTGGCCTCCGTTCTAACTGGCTTCTTTGCGGCAGTTGTCTTATCTGTTTCGCTCAACTTCTTTTCAGGCCTGGTAGCCTTGGTGATCGTGACTTTCGGCGGTATGGGGTTTACGGCTATGCAGCAGAAGAAAGGGTTATATCATAAAACGAAGTCAAAAGGGGTATACATCATGCCCGCACAATGGAGGCGTTCTGCACGAAGATAGGAGTCTGGCCCTGGCAGCACAATTTTAACGTCATCACTTTTCTCAGCCATGAAAAAGCAGCGGTTTGGTCTGCCATACATTGGCATAGACCGTCATGCCCATGATATTCTATATCATGAGCGCGGAGACTATTCGGTTATCATCAAAGTACAAAATCCTGCCCTGCAGTATTGTGCAGACGTGGAGGCTTACCATCTCTTCCACCAGACCTTTGCCAACATCGTTAAAATTCTAGGCGCAGGCTACACCCTTCAGAAAACGGACATACTAGCCAGGAAGTGCTATGTGCCGAAGCAAACGGATGACCTCCTGAGTCAGAAATTTCAGGAGACATTTGCAGGAAGAGAGTACCTGGACGTCTCTACATACCTGACTATAACAAGGGACGTGCGGCGCTCCAGCTTCTTTACATATGACGAGAAAGACTTCAAAGCATTCCAGCGGAACGTTGACAAAGTGCTGGACATACTGGAGAGCAGGTCTTTCAAGCCCTATGCTCTGAAAGAAATCGAGGTGAAGAAGTTTATTTCCCGCATGCTTGCCTTCAACTTTTCCGATGAGGTTTATGCGCTCAATAACCTCCTTGCCTCAGATGAAGGCCTGCAAGTCGGTGACAGCGTTATCCGATGCATCTCGCTTGTGGACATAGATGAGATCAACTTTCCGTCTAATCTTAAGCCAAACACAGCGCTTCACATAGGGTACAGCCTCCCGGTAGACCTGATGCATTTTCTGCACCAGGTGCCTGGTTGTGACTGCCTGGTGTACAACCAGGTGATCCAAATCCCTGATCAGCGCCATGAATTGGCCAGGCTGCAGGCCAAAAGAAAAAAACACCTCTCCATGCCTGACCCGGCCAATGATTTAAGTGTGCAGGATATTGATCAGGTGATGGCCGATATCGCCAAGGATAACCAGCTGCTCGTGTACGGACATTACAGCGTGCTGCTTTCAGCCAGAGAAAAGGAGATAGACCGTGCCGCTAACTATCTGGAAAGCGCTTTGTTTTCCATTGGCATTATTCCCTCCCGAAACGCATATAACCAACTCGAGCTATTCCGGTGTGCCTTGCCCGGCAATAGTTCGGAGCTTAAAGTATATGATAAGTTTTTGACTACTTCAGACGCGGCCTTATGTCTGCTTTTTAAAGAACGTTTGCTGCAAAGTGAGTTATCCAGTTTTCAGGTATACTTCACGGACCGGCAGGGGATTCCTATCACGATTGACACGAGTGATGCGCCCATCTTCTCAGGCCGGATGAATAACCGTAACAAGTTCGTGTTGGGACCTTCGGGAGCGGGAAAGTCATTTTTTATGAACCACCTGATCCGACAGTATGCCCTACAGCACACAGATGTTATCCTGGTAGACACCGGGCACAGTTATTCTGGGCTGTGTGCCTACTACAGGGGCCGCTACATTACCTACTCCGAAGAGCAGCCTATTACGATGAACCCCTTCCGGATCTCTGCTGCCGAATTCAACGAGGAGAAGCGGGAGTTTCTCAAGTCATTGGTGGGCCTGCTCTGGAAAGGTGCCGAGGGCACTGTCAGCCAAATTGAGGACAGTGTCCTCTCTTCCGTTATCACTTCCTATTACCAACACTACTTTGAAAACGGCTTGGAGAGCAGCTACCTTTCCTTCCAGTCCTTCTATGACTTCTCCATCAGAAAGATCGACGAGATCACGCAAAAAGAGTCTATTAGCTTTGACTTGACCAGTTACCGCTTTATCCTCAAGAAGTTCTGCAAAGGTGAGGCGTATGGGCAGATCCTGAACAACGAGATGGATACCACCCTGTTCGATGAACCCTTCATTGTCTTTGAAATAGATGCCATCAAGGAGCATAAGATTCTTTTCCCGATCACCACCCTGATTATCATGGATGTGTTCCTTCAGAAGATGCGCCACAAGAAGAACCGGAAGGCGCTCATCATTGAGGAAGCCTGGAAGGCCATTGCCTCTCCGCTGATGGCCGGCTATATCCTCTACGTCTATAAAACAGTTCGCAAATTCTGGGGAGAGGCCGTGGTCGTGACACAGGAGCTGGATGATATCATCGGCAATGTTGTGGTTAAGAACTCCATCATCAACAACTCCGATACCATCTGCCTCTTGGACCAGACCAAATTCAAGGACAATTTCGATGAGATCGCCGCGCTGCTCTCTATCAATGAGGTGGAGCGCAAGAAAATATTCACCATCAACAGCCTCGACAACAAAGAGGGGCGGGGCCGCTTCAAAGAAGTCTACATCAAGCGCGGGGCCACCGGTGAGGTGTACGGTGTGGAGGTATCGCTGGAAGAGTATTTGACCTTTACCACCGAGCGCCAGGAAAAAGAGGCCATACAAGTGTACCTAAGCAAGTATGGGGATTTCAGGGAAGCCCTGGAAAGATTTGTCGCAGACTTCAGGGCCTCGGGGCTCAAGCTAAATGAATTTGTTCACCTAATTTTGCAACGCAGCTATGAAAAAGTACCTCTACACGCTTAGCTTCATGGGCCTGCTAACAGGTCATGTACTAGCCCAGCAGGTTGTTTTTGACCCAGCGGTCGTCTCCACACTTGTTGTCAACCACACGGCCCAGCAGGCGGCCTTAAACGACATTAAGGAAAACGAAGGAAAGATTGCGGCCCTGCAGACTACCATCAGCCTGAAGATGACGCAGATCAAGGAGCTAGAGGAAAAGATGTACAACTCCCTTAAATCCGTGCAATCCATTATCGGGCAAAGTAAAAACATTATTTACGCCTCACAAATTGCCGCAGACATAGGTCATTACCAAAACCAAATGATGGAACTGGCGCGCGGTGATAACGAGCTGCTCCTGATCGCTGCCAAGACAGAGCTGGAGCTGCTCAACCGTACATCCGATCTGTTTACCTATATCTACCAGGTGGCTGTCATCGGCACGGATGTGAACCTGATGAACAATGCCGACAGGCTCACCCTTATCCGCCACGTGGTGGACGAGCTGCGGGTGATGCGGGGCCTAGCCTATTCCATTACGCGCAAGATGCGTGTGGCCAAGTACGCGGGCCTTTTGAAGACCATGAACCCGATGGGACTTACCTACCCTAACAACAGCCAGGCGATCATCCGTTCCCTGATGGATGAGTACAAGGCAATCAGGAAGTAAATTATCTCTATTGCTATGAAGACGTTATGTGTACTTGCTTTGTGCCTGGCCCTGCTTCCTGGTCTCTTTACAGATGCCTTAGGGCAAGGCGTGCAGCCAGTTAACAGTAAAAACACAAGGTACCAGCTGGAGCGGGAGGTTGTTACCCGTTGGGGAAAGTTCAACCCGAAATGGTACTTTATTCTGTTTCATAACAAGTACAGGAAAGGGCCTGATAGGCGGAACATGCTGCAGCTTGCCCCTACCATGGCTTTGCTAAACCAGAACAGGGTGAAGGCCCAGGCGCAGGAGGAAGCAGTAAGCCAGGTATTTGAGCAGGAGATGTTCAAGTTTGCCGACAGGTCCCTGAATAAAGGATACCACCTGTTGTATAAAAAGAAGATAGATGAACTCAACACTGCCTTATTGGGGATGAATGCAGAGGCGGTGCAGGCCGGGGTGCAGGCAGATTATATTTTGGCCATCCATGCCGAGCGGGACAGAATTAACGCCGACATCGGGATTATCCTGGACGCTTACCTGGACGATGCCAAAAAGGGGGAGCAGCTGCGGGTATACATCGGGGAGCTTACGGCCTTGAGGAATGATTTCAGGCGGCTCATCTCTCTCTTTAAAACGAGTCAGGACTTAACCGACTGATGCTATGCGTGAATTGATCGATAAAGCCATATTTGACCTGTTCGACGGGCTCTTTCTCAATATACAGGATTTGGTGAGTGTTTTCCTCTACGATGCGCAGGCCCTTTGCGCCATCAGCATGCTGCTGTACTTCGGCCTGGAGGCTTACAAAATGATGGCCGGGGATGAAACGCTTCGCATCATGCCTTTGCTGCGCCCTTTCGCCCTGACACTGGTGATTGTTTTCTGGCCAGGATTTATCGACGCTGTGAACCTGCCGCTGCAGCTAGTTAATGATCAGGCAAAAGGCATGTACGGTGCACAGGTAGATCAGGTGGAGGATTTGCACCGGGAACGCCTCGCGCTGGTAGACTCTGTGGCCCGAAAGCTCTCTGAGAGCAGCGCCGAGTTTGAGCGGATTGAGAGTGAGGCCAGTGACGCGAGCTGGTACGAAACGATGGGGATTGACCTGCAACCCCTGTTTAACAAAATGAAAGGCTATTACCTGATGCTGATGGCCAAGCTGCACTTTACGGCGATGATGGTGGTGGAGTGGATGGTGATCAGCATCTTTCAGGTATGCTCCTACATTATCTATTTTCTGCAGATCATCTTTGCAGGCATTCTGGTGATCCTGGGCCCCTTCTCCTTTGCCCTGAGCGTGCTGCCGGGCTTTCGGGACTCCTACCTGACCTGGATTGCCCGCTATATTTCCGTAGGGCTGTACTCGGGACTGGGCTATATCGTTATGTCCATCTCCTTTGTGCTGGTCAAGTATGGGTTGATGAAGGAAATAGATATCCTGAAGGCAGTACTGGGCAACGAAGAGATGTTCATTGCCTACGTTTCCTTCCCCTCTGGCGGCATCAGTTTCTACATTGTCTCCTTGATTGTGGGAGGATTGGCCATGCTGACCATTCCCATTATTTCCACCTGGATCGTGCACACCACGGGTGTGGGTAATGCCATTGGTACAATGGCAGGAGGAGCTGCGAAGGCGGCCGGAGGAATTTTAAAATAAACTAAAAAGCGCTTGCTATGATAAACAACCTCGAAAAGAAAATGAAGCTGGCATTTGCTGTGAGTATCGGCAGCTTTATCTCCTCCATCATTATAGTAGGTACGGTTTGCGCCTTTGCCTTTCGTTATGCCGAGGAGCAGCGGAAGAAGATTTATGTGATCGACCACTCGGTGCCGCTCTTGGTGGAGCAGACCGAGCTGGGGGTAAACCGGACAGTAGAGTACAAGTCGCACGTGAACATGTTTCACCTGCTCTTCTTCACGCTACCTCCAGATGACGCCTACATCAAGAATAACATCTCCAAGGCCATGTACCTGGTGGATGAGTCCGGTCTGGCACAATACAACAACCTGAAGGAGAAGGGCTATTACAACCAGATCCTGGCGAGCTCTGCGGTTTTGACGATCAAAACCGATAGCGTTAAAGTGGACGAAAACAGGCACTTTACCTACTACGCCACACAGCGCATTGAGCGGGAGACCTCTGTGATGAAAAGACTTCTTGTTACAGAGGGGGATCTTGAGGAAGTGCCGCGCACAGAGAACAACCCCCATGGACTTTTGATAAAGAACTGGAAAACGGTCATGAACAAGGACTTGGAGTATGTCGAGAAGAAATCCTTTTAGCGGTAACATAAAGCAAAGGCTTTCATACCTCAAGGAAAGTGTCAGGGACTACTGTGTCTCGAATCCTAAAGCAGTGGTACTGGCCATGCTAGTTTTACTGTCTGTGGCTGTCATGGGGCTATTAGTCGTCCGGCACCTGCACCAGGGAACCTATGCCGTGACGGCTGGCAAGCTGTACAGGCAGCTTGATACTTCTGGCGACAAGATGACTATAGGCAGGTCGAGTACCGCAGATATGCTGGAGCTGATAAAGCTCTACAACACGGCCAGGCAGTTAAACCCTGACAGCCTGCGTGCCCAAGACAGTGTTTTTCTCAAAGATATTGATCAGCGTTTAAACCGAATCATCCATGAAGAGAATTAACTTTCGGCATCCCAGATATGCCATCCCGCTCATCATACTCCCTTTCCTTGTACTGCTTAATTACCTGTGGCTAGACATGACACCGGCGGCCACCGCCGCACAAACGAAAGTGGAACTCACCGAGACAACAGCCCTGAATACCTCCCTTCCGGATGCCAACCTGAGAAAGCGGGAAATGAAGGATAAGTTCTCGGCTTTTCGGGACGAGTTTAAGTATAGGACCGACTACTCGGCCATGCAGGAAATCGGGGAGGATAGGGTAGACCCCAGGGACATGGCCTATGGCAGCGTGTACACGGAGGAGGAGCGGCGGATGCTCGACAGTCTCAATAACCGTATCCTATCGGATCAGCAGCCGGAGGAGTTTATGGAGCGGGTAAGCCAGCGGCAGCGCCTCAGCTCAGAGCGCTATGCATCTGCTACTACCTCTGTGCCTGGACGGTCAACCCGCCCGATGCGAAAAGTTGAATCGGCATATGAAGAGGAGATGCGGCTATTCCGGGAGCAGATGATGTTTATTGACAGCCTGAGCCGGGTAGGAGAGGAACCTGTGCCTTCTCGTACGGGGCCACAGCCGATGAAAGCCCATGCACCGGCTTCCGAGAAGCAAGAGCCGACACCGTTACCCGTGACCAAAAGCAGGAATACGAATAAAGCCTTTTTCAATACCATTACAGCCGACAGTGAGGAGCAGTTTATCAGAGCTATTCTGGACGAAGGTTTGAAGGTGATGCAAGGCGGCAGGATCAGGATTCGCTTGCTGGATGACATCTATGTGCGGGACTACGAAATAAAGAAAGGCAGCTACCTCTACGGCACTGTTTCCGGTTTCAGTGCCCAACGAATTGAGATAGCCATCCGCTCTATACTCTACGGCAACCAAATCATCCCGGTAGACCTGAGTATCTACGACAACGACGGCTTGGCTGGGCTGTATGTCCCAGATTCGCAGTTCCGGGACTTTACAAAAGAGCTTGCCGGGAATGTGAGCAGTGGTCAGACACTGACTTTTGAGGATTCACCTGACGATGCCAACCAGATGCTTTATTCTATGCTGGCAAGGGTTTCTCAGACCACCACCCGCGCCGCAGGCAAAGCCATCCGGAAGAACAAAGCTAAGTTAAAGTACAACACCATTGTTTATTTGATAGATAATAAAGCCCAATAATATGAAAAAGCTATTCCTTCTATATGTGTTGTTTGCCCTGCTGTTTTCAGCCTCGGCACAGGATTCTCTTCAGGTAGTGCACGTGCATGAGAGCATCTCCACGCATATTGTGAGTCCTGAGCCGATACAGTATGTAGATATCTCTACAGATGATGTGGCCGGAGACATACCTGTTGCCAATATCCTTCGGGTCAAACCCAAGCATGGCGGAGCAAAACCGGGTATTATCACCATCGTTGGAGAGCGCTTCATAATACAATATAAGCTGGCCTACAGCCGAGCGGATCGGGCAGATACGGAGGTGCGTATAGACCCTACCCAGGTAGATGATTACCTGAACCCAGCTGTGGCCATGAGCCGGGAGGACATGGCGCGGTTTGCGCTGCTGGCTCTCCAACGAAAACCCCAGTTCAATAGTGTGACTACGAAAGGGCAGGGGATGCGGGCAAGGCTGAACAACATCTATACGGTGGGGGACTATTTCTTTATTGATCTCTCCCTTAGAAATGACACCAACATCCCCTATACGGTCGATCAAATACGGTTTAAGGTTGAGGATAAAAAAGTTGTGAAGGCCACTAACTTTCAGCAGGTGGAGCTACAGCCCAGTTTCCAGCTTTATGACACGGGTCACTTCAAGCGTAAGTACCGGAACGTGTTTGTGTTCAGGAAGTTTACTTTCCCAGAGGAAAAGGTGTTCAATATTGAGGTGGCCGAGGAGCAGATTTCTGGGCGCACCATCTCCCTTAAAATTGACTATTCCGACATCCTTCATGCAGACACCTTATGAGAAAGTCGTTACTCCTTTCCTTACTGCTCTTAGTTGTGCTGCCGTGCCGAGCGCAAGAGGGCTACACCCACCTGAACCTGGCAGGCGGCTGGATGTACAAAGATGCCTTAACTGCTAACCTTGCCTTGGAGTTCAGCAAACGCCACCACAATTCCTATGAGATCTTCAGTGATGCCTATAAGAGCAACATGGACGACAGCAAAAACTGGTTAATGGGGGTTGCTTACAAACCCATGCTTACCCGTTCCAGAAACACGTTGCTCAAACTGCGCCTGGGAGCGGGCATTGGGTCTAATACCGAGCACTTCATAGGAGCCCTGCAGGCAGGGCTGGAGCTGGGTTATGTGCTGCCGGGAAATGTAGTGCTGATGCTTCAACAGAAAAACGAGGGGGTACTTCGGGTAGACCACAGCTTCAGAGCTGGTTTGCTGGCTGGCATCAAAATTCCGTTGTGAGCAGGTATTAGCTAGTCGATGGGAATTTTCTCAGGAAAGAAAGTTTGTTAAGTCTTTCCCTTACATCTATCTGATAGTATTGGATAACCTTTATCAGGAACGATATGGAAGAATCCAGCGAAATTAAAAAACTTTACTCCTTCCTACAGGGACTTATCTACTTCACTATTGTGGTGGAGGTAGCTGTTTTCCTCTTTATGGATTCGGGCAGTATGTATCAGCTGCAGCCTGTACTGCGCAAAGTAAAGCGCATGGCTATTTATGAGCACATCTACTTCTCCAAAGCTTTCACCTTCGGTTTGATTCTGATCGTGAGCATTGGCACAAAGGCCAGGAAGAACCTGGACCTCGACCCGCTCCGGCATATCTTCCTTCCCTTGCTTATCGGCTGCGCCTTTTTCTTTGGCTCGGGTTTCTTTTATTTCTTTGAAAGCAGCCGTATTCTTTTCTGGGATGTGTCCCTGTCTGATGCGGCTTACATCCTGCTCTCCTTCTTAGGTGCGATGATGATTCATATAGCCTTGGATAATATCTCTAAGCATATACAGCACCGATTGATGAAAGACAAATTCAACGTGGAAAATGAGTCCTTTGAGCAGTCCAAGAAACCGGTGCATACGCCATACTCGGTGAATATCCCGATGCTTTACTATTACCAAAAGCGGGTACAGCGCGGGTGGCTAAATGTAGTGAATCCCTTTCGAGCAACACTGCTGATCGGTACACCCGGCTCAGGAAAGTCTTTCTCAGTGGTGTTACCTTTTATCAAACAGCTCCTGGGGAAAGGCTTCTCTATGATGGTCTACGACTTCAAATTTCCGGACCTGGCTAGAACGACTTATTACCATTACCTGGTCAATAAAAAGAGAGGGGTATTGAAAAACCACAGGTTCCATACCATCAATTTTAGCAGCGTAGAGCACAGCAGGAGATTTAACCCATTAAAGCCGGAGTACCTGCCTACTCTGGCCGATGCCACCGAAACGGCTGAGGCGCTGCTGGAAGCGCTGCGGAAAGGAGACAGGGAATCAGGGTCTGCGCAATTCTTCAACCAGTCAGCAGTTAATTTCCTGGCCAGCTGCATCTACTTTCTGAGCCGCCACGAAGGGGGGCGATATTCTTCGTTTCCGCATGTACTTTCCTTTATTAACCTAAGCTATGATCAGATTTTCGAGGTGCTCTTTTCCGAACCTGAATTGGATAGTCTGCTTTCGCCCTTTGCCACAGCATATAAAAATAGAGCCTTTGAGCAGCTGGAAGGGCAGATTGGCACCTTAAAGATTAATATTGGTCGGCTGGCCACAAAAGAAACATTCTGGGTACTATCAGGAGACGACTTTAATTTAAAGATAACGGACCCGGAAAATCCTTCAGTTTTGGTGATTGCAAATGATCCAGCTACACAGAGCATTAACAGCGCCTGCAATGCGCTTATCCTCAATCGCATGACACGCCTGATCAATACAAAGGGGAACTTGCCCTGTGGGCTAATCGTGGATGAGTCTCCTACGCTTTACATACACCGGGTGGAGAACCTGATCGCTACAGCCAGGAGCAACAAGATAGCTGTTCTGCTGGGCCTGCAGGAACTACCGCAGCTGCGGCAGCAGTATGGCAGGGAAACAGCCGACACCATTTGCTCTGTAGCGGCCAATGTACTCTCGGGCTCTGCCCGTAATAAAGAAACGCTTGACTGGCTGGAGAAACTGTTTGGTAGGGTGAGGCAGCTAAAGGAGGGGCTCAGTGTGGACCGGAACCGTACTTCGGTGAACATGAACGAGGAAATGGGACCGCTTATTCCGGCATCAAAAATTGCCAATTTGCAGGCCGGTGAACTGGTAGGCCAGGTGGCTTCCGATAACGAAGAGTATAGCGGGAAGTATGTTGCCAGTACCTACCACTGTAAAATTAATCTCGACCTTGATAACATACAACAGGAAGAAAAGCAGTATCTTGATTTGCCAAAATTTTATAACTTTGGTACCCCCGATCAAAAAGACCAAATCCTGAGAGCGAACTACAATAAAATTAGAAATGAGGTTAAGACACTAATCACAGCGTTACAGGTATGAGCGTAAGCATACAGGAGTTAGGCCAGAGGCTAAAGCTGCTGCGAAAGCGGCTTGATTTATCGCAGGAGAGCCTGGCAGAGTCCATGGGGGTGAACCAGAACCAGATATCCCGGCTGGAGAACGGGGTGGGAGGGACGATCGAACTGCTTTTACTTCTGTTCAGCTTCTACAGCAAGCACTTTCACGTGGACCTTCTTTTTTCCGACAACTTTGACATCCTGGAAAAGCACGAGAAGCTATCCAACAGCCACAGCATCAACAGCATTGCTGTTGAAAAGCTGAAGCTGGCTCAAAGTGAGTTTTCCACGCAGATTGAGGAGGTGATACGTTTGCTTGATACCCCTTAACGTCTTGTGCAGCTGATGAACGAAGCGAAGCTGAGTATAAAAGCTGCACCTTGTTACCAGTATTTATTCTTCTATTCTTCTTGAGCCAATTGAAATTTAAACTCTTTCCCTATAAAGTAGCTGTCACCAAATAGTAAGAGCTTCAAATCTTTTGAGTCAGGCTTGATTTCGTTGACATAGCTCGTATTTACTCCATTTGCGATCAGGCAATTTTCATACTTCTCCAACAGCTTTTTAGGTCCCCTCGCAAACAAGCCGACATCGTCGGTGCACAGTTTCAGCATTCCGTTGGGGGCATTGATGCCATATCCAAATTTGAGGTTATCATCAAAATTGCCGACATGAGTTTTATAGAGGTCGGAAAATAGCTTTTCAGGATTATCTGCATGCCCTTTGTAGTAAAGTTCGGTATAGTAGTCTGTGAATTCCCACAGCAGAAAATGTTCGGTATAGATTTCAGGAAACAGTGTCCAACTTCTAACCACCTTTTCTTTCTCTAATCCGACTACATCTAATCGCCAATGCTGTTCTGGACTTTCATTGTCTCCATAGGCAAGTTTGAAGAATACTATCAAATCGTCACCTGAATAATTTAATGATGTGATAACGAGTCCGCCATTCTCTTCATAGTCCAAGCTATTGAGAATGTCTTGCAGGTTTTCTGGTAAAGGCTCGGTTATTTTTTTCATTAAAAATTACTGGTAACGATTAGTCCAGATGGTGTCTCGTTGGAGGATCGCTGTGCTCAGCAAATTTCCTCCAATGGCATCTGGACAGTGTTGGTCGAGGTTGTTTTCCCCTTTTCTACCGATACTGTGTGTGTTATTTATTTAAGGAAAACAACCTGAATGGTTGGGTTATTTTCTCCTCTTATATTCCATTATCAAGTGGCGCTTTAGCCGGCGGCAATACAGTTAATAGTGAAGTATTAGCAATGTTGCCAGAGGCGTCAGGCTCGGGGCTGGCCACAGTCCATAGAAAGACTAACTTATCACTGGCCTTTCTATCACCGCAAGCAGCAGAAAAAGAGCCAATCAGCCGAAGCTAGCCCCTTGACTTTGTCAATTCCCAACGCTAACTTCGCCCCACCAAAGTCTTGCCTGGACGCCCCCGTCCGAAAGCGCTGGCTTTCTTCCGGCATCGCCGAGCAAGACTTCGGGTCAGAAACACCATTTCTTACTTTGGCTCTTTTTCTGCAGCTTGCTCGCTTTAGTGGCCTTTGATGCCCTCCAGCCATAAAAAGCCTGAAAGACACGCCACTTTAAAATCAGAAAATAATCCCAATCACGGCCAACTATAGTATATACGACAACATACGCTTATCTGCACTATGTACGTAGTAGCTAAACACTGCTTGAGTCCACTTTTGCTTACTGGATCTGATACTTGTGGCTGTAGTGCGCATGCGTTTATATAGTTAAGCTAATATAGGTGATTGCTAGAGATTATCCAACGGGCTGACAATTTTATCCAGCGCATGGGTGGTGATGTGGGTGTAGATCTCGGTGGTCTTGCTGCTCCGATGTCCCAGCAGCACCTGGATATACCTTAAATCCGTTCCTTGCTCTAGCAGGTGAGTGGCAAAAGAATGGCGCAGGGTATGTGGCGTGGCGGGTGCTTTCACGCCTGCCTTCTCCTTGCTGGCCCGGAACACGCTGCGGATGCTCTCCACCGTATATTGCCCGCCCGTCTGCCCCTCAAAGAGCCACACCCTGGGCCTGTACTGCTTGTAATAAGCACGCAGGCTTTCCAGCAGCTTTTGGGAGAGCAGCGTGGTGCGGTCCTTCTTGCCTTTGCCGCCACGGATCAGCAGCAGGTTGCGCTCCGACTGCACGTCCGTAAGTTTCAGGTTGATCACTTCGCCAATACGCAGGCCACCCGCATACAAAAGCTGCAGCATGCAGCGGTGCTTGAGGTTCTCGGTCACAGAGAGGATTTTCAGCACGTCCTGCTTGCTGAGCACCTGCGGCAGCCGCTCGGGCTTCTCGGGCCGCTCCACCTGGCCCAGCTGCACCTCGTGCCGCAGCAGCACGCGCTGGTAGTAGAACTTCACGGCATTGATGGACTGGTTCACAAACGATACGGAATAGGTGCCGGCCTGCACCATCTGGCGGTGGTAGTGGTTGATGGCCTCTTCCGAGAAAGCATGTATGCCCTCCAGCCCGCTATCCCTGTGCGCATTCAGAAAGCGCAGGAGCAGGCTGTGGTAGGTGCGGATGGTACTGAGGCTGTAATTGAGCAGGAACAGCTTCTCCACGTAGTGAAGCGGGCAGGCAATATAGCCGTCGCCCTTCCGGTAGCATTGTTCCCAGAGCCGGGCCTGCAGGGCCATGTCCTTCACCTGCATGGTCTGCGCCAGCCACACCTGGGCTACTCGCTCTACCTCGGTTAGCAGCGTGTGCAGACTGCTGCTTTCGGTGCGGATGACAAAGCACTGCATGTCGTGCAGCCACCTGGCCACTTTGCTTTGCTTCAGGCAGGTATGGATTTCCTTGTTGTAAAGATAACTGAGCTGTACATACGGTCTGCCCTGGTGTTCCAGGGGCTGCAGGCGCACGACGGGGCGTGCGGGCACCTTTCCCAATGGCTCTGCCACATGCTTATCTTGTTGCAGGATAACGGTTCCTTCCGCCGGGCGCAGGCGCTTGGGCCGGAACAGGTACCTTGTGTCCACCTTGGCCAGCCCCTGGAAGTGCTGGTGCGTCATCTCGATGGCCTGGCTGCTGCGGTGCATCACAAAGCACTTGTAGGTCCTGCTGTACTTGATCCAGCCAGCCTCCTTCAGTCGTTTGGAGAGGAAGGGGTTGGGCTTGTGCCAGATGCGGATAATAGCTTTGCCCGCGTGCTCCAGCGGGTTAAGGTACAAAATAGGTTTTTGATCGGGATAAGCCATGGCAAATGAGACAGTTACTGAAGGCAAAGGTAAAACCTTTCAAAACCGTAGCCGTGTTATTACGCGAGTATACACGGATATACGCGAGTACAAACGCGGGTAAGTTATGAGCCAAGCCAGAACATGCATCCAGTGCGGAACAGCCATTGTAGGCAGGAGCGATAAGCGCTACTGCTCTGACCCCTGCAGACACCTGGCCAACAATATGGTCAAGGTACAGAACCAACACGAACGCAGGATTCTCCAAATCAATGCTGCATTAAGAAAGAACCGCAGCATTCTCAAACAGCTCAGTCCGCAGGGTAAGACCACCCTGCCCCGCCAGTACCTGGAGCTGGCAGGCTTTGATTTCCGCTACCTGACCCAGGTCTACCGCACCCAGAAGGGAAACACCTACTATCTCTGCTATGACTATGGGTATATGCTCCTGCCTGAGGAGAAGGTATTGATCGTGAATTGGCAGCCCTACATGGATGTGGGTCGGTGATAGCGCTGTCGGTATGTCAACTGGGATGTGCTTTTTGCTGCAACATGGTTATAGCTGAGGCGACACACGCATTTAGGTACGTTAAGTAAAGCGGTTCTTGTTGGCACAACCATTCTTGTTTCCTGTTGCCGTTTCTCACTATCTCCTATAGGGGAAAGCCATAACCCCTGATACAATTAATAGAATAGACTTTTTTCTAGGATAAGCAAATTGCTAAGCACGGTAATAAGAGTAACAACAATCCTGTTTATATAAATTATAAGTATTTTATTTATTATTATATATAATATAATTGAAATAATTAAAAATAATCCGTAAATCTATACTCGTGTAATATTTTTACGTAGATTTATTTAGCAATATCTACGATATAAGTAAACTATGAACTTTGATATAAAGGACCTGCCTTATGGTCAATTCGAGCGTTTGGGGATGAACAAGAAAGACGTGCTCTCCATGAAGTCTGACGATTTGGTCAGCCTGCTGACGGGCAGGCGCACGAGCCTGCATACCTTTACTATCAAGGACGCCGGTCTGGAACCCCTTACCGTGGATGCAAAATTGAGCCTGAAGATGAATCCAGACAACACCCTTTCACTGTTGATTCATCCTATACGGAGGGAGATACAGAACGAGATTGGCGCCAGTAAGCAGGAGTTGGAGAAACTGCAAAACGGGGAGCTGCTGGTAAAGCCGTTTAAATCGCTTAATGGGGAGAAAGAGCTGTATGTTTTCCAGCTGGATAAGGAGACCAACGAGATTCTAAGGGTGAGGGTACGGGATATCCAAGTGCCTAGTGCTATCAGGGATATCGTGTTGAGTACTGATCAGAAAGAGCACCTGCGGCAAGGAGGCACCTTGGAGCTTTATTCCAAAGCAAAGGATCAGCTGATTACGGCCCGCCTGGATCTGAATGATCCTAAAGGACTGAAGATAGTGGAGGGGCAGGTCTCCCTAAAAGAAAGCCACACTTTGGCAGTGAAGGAAACCCCTGTTGTGTCTATTAAACGTTAGCTTGCCTATGACCTTTCAGGAATACAGAGAGCAGGTGTCGATTATTCAGGTCGCCGAGTCGCTGGGCTATGTGTTTGATCCCTTAAAGGGGAGAAAGAGCCCTGAGTTCAAGCACCCTGACGGAGACAGAATCATTATCAACAACCCAGGCGACAGCTCCCGACAGATGTACTTCAACCGGGATGGAAGCAACGACAAGGGGTCGGTGATAGATTTTGTGGCCAACCGGCTGCACCGCTTCCAGGGAAGCTTTCGCAATGAGATCGACGGTATCAATAGGGTGCTGTCTAGGTATGCCTATGCCTCTCAACCCAAAGCTTCTGCCTATGCCGTTACGGAAGCAAAGCCTTTTGACAAAAGCAGGTTTGTCGAATCGGAGGCCTCTGTTTTTAAGCTGCATTACCTAATCAAGGAACGAGGTCTCTCTAGCGAGACGGTGCAGCTGTTCCTGCCTTACATTAGGCTAGTGCGGGACGCAGAGAAGGATAATGCCTATACCAATATCGCTTTCCCATTGCAAAGGCCAGCTAGCAGCGAAACGATAGGCTACGACCTTAGAAATTATGGCTTTAAGGGCGTGGCAGCGGGCAGCGACCGCAAGCACGGTGTCTGGGTAGCCGACTTTGCGCAGAATCCGGTTCTTACACGCCATGTCTACTTTGCGGAGAACCCTATAGATGCCATGAGCTTCTATCAGCTGGAGAAGGATAAGCGGGACTTCAGCAACTCCGTGTTCGTCTCGTTTGGCGGGGGAATGTCGAGAATGCAGGTGGAGCTTTCCCTGAAGGCTTGGCCGCATGCCCAAAAGCATACCATTTTCGATAACGATTACCAGGGAAAGATCTATGATATCTATCTGGCCACGGCGATAGCAGGTAAGCCTTACACCTTTACAAAGAATGCCGACAGTATTACCTTCAACTTGGATGAGAAAAAGTTTGATATTCCCGTAGACAAGCTGAGCCTTTTTGCCTTTGAGAAGAACTCCGGTATTCGTTCCGGACTTCAGGTGCATAAGCCCCTTGGCCATAAAGACTATAACGACATCATACATCCCAAAAACGACCAGGAGAACCGTATCCCTATGAAAGTGAAGCTATGATCTAGAATCTAGTATAGTAGTCAAAGACTTTAGAAGAGGAAATGCAGTTTCTGTGTCTCGTTTGGCTGTTCCGGTTAATTACGTTTCCGTAGATAATATTTTTTCACCTAACTATAAACCCTTTAATTCTTAGGCTATGAAAAAGCTGTCTTTCTTCTCCCTTCTGTTGTGCATAATTCTACTTTTTACTGGTTGTGACAAAGACAGTGATGACCCGGTGCTGCCCGATACAGCTACCTATCGGGTCGATTACAGCCAGTCTGGGGATTATGAGAAATTCATTAAGATTATTACTATTGGAGGTGGCGATTTCAAAGTTAGGGGCACTACCGAAGCTATGCCGCCCGTATTATTTGATGGGAACCTTTCGGGGGCGTCCTATTCCTATGAGGCGGATAATGTAAGGGAACTCACCATACACGCTGCCAATGAATTTAGTGCTGTGGAGGATGGTCCTGCTTCCATGCAGATGCGCTTTGTTATTTACAAGAACGGCAAGCAGATTGATGTGAAGTCCTTCAATTACAATGAGGCTTCAGGAGAAAAGAACGAGTACTTGCATTACAAAGCAAGTGAATGAGTAGGGGCTTGAGGATTTATTTTGTTAATAATCTACAGGAGCAAAACAAGCATATGCTTTGCATAAGGAGCATATGCTTGTTTTGCTCTCATGGTGGTTAAGAAGCCTGAAGTATCCTGTCATGGTCGTTTATACAATCGTGTGCCAAAGCATACCTATCAGTCCAGCACCCAGAATTACAAACACCACTGTGAATTTTGATTTGATCCGGTACAGCATAAGCAGGGATACAGCGAACACGAATAGGGTAAACCAATCTGTAATGGTTGTTCTGAAAAGCTGAATCGCCGTCATCGCTATCAACCCTACCACCCCAGCAGTTACCCCGTCCAGGAAGCTGTGCAGCGCCTTGTTCTCGATTACCTTTTCCATCAAGCCATGTCCCAGGAGGGTAAAGGAGAAAGCGGGGAGAAAGATGGCGAACGTCATAATCACTGTCCCAAGCCACCCCGCCCCAAAGTACCCCACAAAGGTAGAGAAGATGATAAGTGGCGCGGGAAGTACACCGGAAAGCGCAATGCCATCAATAAACTGTCGGTTCGTTAGCCAGCCATAGTTGATGACCGCGTCCTGCTGAATAAACGGAATAACGGTATACGCGCCGCCAAAGGTCAGCAGGCCCGCCTTCAATCCTGCCCAAAAGACAGCAAGGGGCGAATAGCTACTTGTAGATGAGCCCGTTTCAGGTACGGGTGCGGCAGTCTGTAGCTGCAGCACTTCAGGGTTGAACAGCAGGACACTGGCAATGGCAAGCGCTGCCCCGCAAAGGGCGACATAGGCTCTTTGCCCCTTCATCCAGAAGACATAGGCCAGCCCTGCCAGGGGGAGAACAATAAAGAAACCCACTCCGCAGAAGTAGGCAATGAAAGCGGCTGCAGCCACCGCAATCAATTTCACGTTTGTAAGCGAGTGTTTCCCTATCCGGTGAACGGCTGCAAAGATAAGGGCGATAACCGCGGCTTGGAAACCTATAAAAACAGCCTTAAGTATTGGAGAGTCAATCCCGATGCTGACGTAAAGCCACGTGAGCAGCAGCATGAGGACAAAGCCGGGAAGCATAAAGGCAAGCCCTGCGAGAAACCCGCCAAGCCTGCCTCCTGCGACCATCCCGAAATAGACGCACAATTCGTGTGCCTCTGGCCCAGGCAGCACTTGGTAAACGGCAAGAATT
This sequence comes from Pontibacter qinzhouensis, assembly GCF_008017455.1. GTDB lineage: Bacteria > Bacteroidota > Bacteroidia > Cytophagales > Hymenobacteraceae > Pontibacter > Pontibacter qinzhouensis. The sequence continues at coordinate 22,930 of NZ_VRTY01000014.1, forward strand.
CTGTTGAACCGTTCCTTAGACACCCACTCTTCCTCTTCCACCAATTCCCGCTTTATCATGGCTATCTGTGCCACCGGGCCGCCCCAGGCAAGAAACCCGAACTTTAGGAAGCGTAGGAAAATCTGTATTTTCGTCTGACGAATAACAGTCGTGCCTGGAGATTCTTTCATATGCATAAAATAAGTATGTAAAAAGCTTCTTTAAAGCTTAGCTTAGAGACAGGTGTGGCAATTCGCTCATGTCTATCCGTCTGTCGCTTACTTACTTAGTGCAATGATAGGGAGCTAAACCGATTATTAATAGAACAGCTTTAACCTTTTGCAATTTCTTTACCTTTTATGATCCCTTTTCTGAAATTAGAGGGTTTCACACCGGTTTGGCTTTTGAACATCCTGGAAAAGTGGCTTTGGTCAGAGAAGCCGACCAGGTAAGCGATCTCGGATAGGGAATGACTTGTATGATAGAGCAGATGAATGGCCTTTTCAATACGAAGCTTCCGGATGTACTCCCCAAACGTGAGGCTGTCGAAGTACTTGGGGAACTGGCGGGACAGATAAGCCGGGTGCAGATCCAGTTCCTCTGATATCTTAGTCAGGTTGGGGACCAGGTTCCTGTCTATCTGGTCCTGGATGATTTTTTTTAAAGGAAGGCCCCAGTCTGGCATTTTCCTGTGGGTTTCCTCTTCCTGGGCAAGGTGCTGATGGAGCACCCGCTGCAACAGGCTCTCTGTCGGGTTCTGGGTATGCGTCTCATTTTGCAGGTACTTAGCCCAGCTGTAGAGGGCATCGTAGATAAGCATGCCCCTTTCAAGCAGCTCATAGTCATCCCTGAAGTTAAAGGCAAGGCCGGCGGATATAGCCCATAGGCCGGCGGATTGGCTGCTGATGCTGTGGTTGTCTGTGTCTGCCCCGCGTACGGCCAGGGCCATGGTATGCAAGGCGGCGTCTTTGAGGTTATACTTCTCGATAAAATAGTCGAAGGTGCAGCGGTCTTCGTAGTGGCTGAACTCGACATCGGGTACGTCAAAGGGAATAGCCTGCAGCGCCTTAGCCTGCGCTATCACCTCTTTGGCTGGCACGTATATGATTTCGGCCTTCGCGTCGATAAACCTCTTGATTAACCAGGGGCAGGCCAGGCGGTCAATCTTGGGGCGCTCTCGGGTAATCCACTTCATAAGGTAAATTAATTGTACAGTCTTGAACTGTCTTGTTGGATCCAGCTTTAGGGTTTGATGTCTCTAACTCAACAATCCGGACAGTGGCTTAAAAAAGAACTAATGGCCAGTAGTATTATTTTAATGCAGAATTACCCCCTTGCATGCCAGGTCATACTCAAAAAGCTATTCCCAATTGAAGCCCTACCGTTATAGCGGTAGGGTGTTTGTTTCCAAATCGTACCGGTACGGGAAGTGCTGCAAAGTAGCTACTGTTTTTGTTTCTGATAATGGCCCTGCTTAGAACGGGTGTGAAGCCATATCGGCCGGAGGTCTCGAAAGCTGCACGGCCAGCAAAGGTAAAGCCATTACCTAATGCTACTAATATACCAGGATGAAACAAAAAATTACTCATTCTGCTCGTTCTGTTCTCGACCCTTATGAAAGGAACTGCCTCAAAGGTGAACCCTACTCTGGCACTTTTCCAGATATTGATACCAGTAGGCATACCAACTACATAGTGGTCATTGAAATTCGTAGTAGTGCCTTCTTTGCTGAAAGTCACTAGTGGATGGATTATTCCCACGTATCCGGCTACTTTGGGATAGGTTACGGGCGGTACCTGTGCCAGGCTATGGGCTTGCCCGAAGAAAAAGGCAAGAAATACAGTAAGGAGTATGCAAGCAATGCTTTTAGTAAATCCTGCATTGGAAGTTCTCTTTACAGTAGCGTGTAAGTGAAGCATGGAATCTAATGGTTTGTTTCAAACTGCAATGATAGGAAGGGATTAACAAACAAAATAGAACCCAGTTAACCTTTTGTATTAAATTAACATTTTACACTTTAAAAGCTTTTTGCTGTAAAAATCGTAACATAACAAATAGCATTAGCAGGTAAGACAAGATAAGATTTTAGTATACTCTCCTTTTTATAACCCATCCGACCACAGAAAAAGCCAGGTAAAAGGTAAAGCATGTCCTAAAGGTTAAAATCCTTCTATTATGTCTAATGCAGAATACCTAACCTTGCAAGGTTACCAAGGCAAAGGGAGGTACTGATGACCTCCGTGGCGGGGCAGATTCCGATTCATCTTTTACGTATTCAGACTGACCCCTCCGGATAAATGAAAAACAACAGAAAACTATGAAGGAAAAGCTATACAAAATCCTTGCGCTGCTCTTGGTTACTCTTAGCACGGGTTGCGGCGGGGGCAACGAAGGGGAGGTTGTGGTGTATACTTCCGTGGATCAGGTGTTCGCCGAGCCAATCCTGCATGATTTTGAGAGGGAGACCGGTATCAAAGTAAAGGCTGTATTTGACACCGAGGAAACAAAATCCACCGGGGTGCTCAACAGGTTGATCGCAGAGGCCAATAATCCCCAATGCGACCTTTTCTGGAGCGGGGACCCGGTCCGAGCCAATGTCCTGAAGCAAAAAGGCATCAGCCAGCCCTTCTCTCCGGAGGCCGCCCAGACCATTCCCGGTCACTTTATTGATGAGGAGAAACACTGGACAGGCTTTTCCTCCCGGGCCAGAGTCCTTATCTACAACAAAGACCTCCTTCCTGCCAATCAGGTGCCCACTTCCATCTTCGACCTGACCAAAGAGGAGTATCGGGGAAAAGTGACAGTTGCCAATCCCCTTTTTGGCACCACCTCTTTTCACATGGCGGCCATTTTCGCTGCGCTAGGGGATGAGCAGGCAAAGAAGTGGCTCGATGACCTGAAGGCAAACAACGTGGTGATAGCCACCAGCAACGGAGATGTAAAGAAGCGGGTTGCCAATGGGGAGGTATGGCTCGGTCTTACCGACACGGATGATGCCAACGAGGCCATGAAGGAAGGGGCACCCATAGGTGTCGTGTTTTTAGGGCAGCAAGACATTGGCACCTTGATTATCCCTAACACCCTTTCCTTAATAAAGGGCTCTCCCAACCCTGAGGAGGCCCAAAGGCTGGCAAACTATCTGATGAGTGAGGAGACACAGTTAAAACTGGCACACTCGAGTGCCCAGATGCCGCTGAGCAAAGGGGTAGAAGTGCCGGAGGGCGTGTTCTCCCTTGATAAGGTAAAGCCGATGCGGGTGGATTATGACAAGTCGTCCAAAAAGCTGGAGGAAATTCAGCCTTACCTGAAAGAATGGGTGGAAACAAACATGTAAGTAAGCATTTGAGCAGATGAGCAGAATTTACCTCTGGGCTTTATCATTCCTGTTTGTGGCAATAGCGTTATTGCCCATCCTTTACCTGGTGTCACATTCTCTGGGAATCGGAAGTGAAATAGAGCTGGGGGCATACACTGCCTTGCTGAGAGGCCGGACGGTTCGGCTTTTGCTCCACACTGTTGGCATAGGGGCAGCCGTGGCGATCAGCGCGACCTTTTTAGGGTTGGTGCTGGGGTTTATCATCAGCAAGAACAACCTGCGGCATGGGCAGCTGCTCACCATCCTGCTGTTGGTCCCGCTGTTCCTGCCCCCCTACATCTTTGCTGTGGCCTGGGTTGACTTTTTTGTGGTGCTGGGCATGAGCCCCAGTGTTATTTATAGCCCGGCTGGAGCCATTTTCGTTCTTACCATCATCTACACACCCATTGCCATGCTCCTGCTTTCTAACTCTCTCCAGAATATAAATGCCAGCCTGGAGGAGGCGGCCATGATCATGGTACCCTATAGAGAGGCCTTCTTCCGCATCATTCTGCCCTTGGTTAAGCCTGCTCTCCTATCTTCCGGCCTGCTTATCTTTATCTTAGCCATATCCGAGTTTTCTGTTCCTGCTTTTCTGTCGGTACAGGTGATGACGACGGAGATATTTACACAATTCTCGGCTTTCTATGATTTCGACTCGGCCATCATCCTGTCAGGCTCCCTAATTTTTCTTTGCACCATCGGGTTGCTGGCAGAGTCAAGCTATTTGACAGACAAGCCTTTCCTGACGATAGGAAGCCGAAACGGACGGTCCGGGTATACCGCCTCCGATAAGGATAAAAAGAAATGGCTGGCTGTCGCAGGGGGCTACCTCTTTTGCTCAACACTGGTCCCTATCGCTTTACTGGCCGTGCAGGCGCTCTCTCCTGGGTTGCAGCACCTGGCACAGGCTTTCGACTACCTGAAGGCAGAGATGTGGCAAACGTTTTTATACGCCTGTTGGGGTGCTTTGCTCCTCGTCCTGTTTGGTTTTGGATTTTCCTACCTGAAAGGAAGAAAGACCGCCCGGGCTGTGGATTTTATGTTAATCCTCTCTTTCGCTTTGCCTTCTGTGGTAACAGGAATAGCTCTGATCAGATACTATAACACGCCTGCCCTCAACTTCATCTACACCAGCCCGCTCATCATCATCATCGCTTACCTGATGCGGTACCTGTTCGTGGCGGAGAAAATCCTGCATAACCGGCTGATGCAGATTCCGGCCAGCCTGGAGCAGGCGGCCCTGGTGAGCGGCGCCACAAAGTGGGGGGCGCTCTGGCAGATAACGGTACCCCTTGTGGCCGACGCCTTATTCGGAGCCTTTGTCATAAGCTTTATCTTCTGTATGGGTGAACTGGGAACAGCCATCATGGTCTATCCGCCGGGCACTTCGCTGCTTCCCATCAAGATCTTCACCATCATGGCGAACGCCCCGCAAAGCCTGACAAGCGCCATGTGCCTGGTGGCGCTGCTGTTCACCGGGAGCGTAACAGGGGGCCTGTTTGCCCTCTGGTACATTAAGAGAAGAGTAACTGCACGCTATGGCAGAAGTTGAGCTGAGGAATGTTTCTAAATCTTACGGGAAGAAACAGGTACTCCAGGATATTACGGTAGAGGTTAAGAAAGGCGACCTTGCCTGCCTTTTAGGCAGTTCTGGTTCCGGGAAGACCACTATCTTAAAATTGCTGGCCGGGTTTGAGGCACCGGACAGCGGGGAGATAAGCATCGGTGGTGAGGTAGTGAGCGGCAACGGGAAAGTGACTGTCGCACCTCATAAGAGGGGAATCGGCTACATCTTCCAGGACCTGGCGCTGTGGCCGCACATGACGGCATTCGAGAACATAGCTTTCGGGCTAAAGGCCAGGAAGGAGCCAGATTATAGAATAAAAGTCCAGGAGACGGCAGAATGGCTTGGCGTGAAAGACTCGCTGGACAAGTACCCCTCCCAGTTATCAGGCGGCCAGCAACAATTAGTCGCTATTGGGCGAAGCCTAGTGCTCCAGCCCAGAGTCCTGCTGATGGATGAGCCGCTGGCCAACCTGGATGTGAAGCTGAAGAAAGTGGTGCGAGAAAAGATAATTGAGCTAAAGGAAGCGCTGGGGATTACCATTATCTACGTGTCCCATGACCACCGGGAGGCTTTTTCCCTGGCCTCCCAACTGATCATCCTCAACGGGGCCAGCGTGGAAGCAACAGGCACCCCGGAAGAGATACGGCAATCGGACAGTGCGTTCATTAAATACTTTATAGAGCTGTGATTTTAATTTAAATGCGATAAAGATGCGAAAAATAAACTTAATAGGGCTGCTGGCAGGCGTTTGCTTTAGCTGTAATCAGCAAAACCAGCCGATCGGCACCACTGATAACGATACCCGGCAGGAAGAGGCCACTACCGTGACCACCCAACCTATAAGCCAACCGGAAGGGGTGAGACAAAATGTGGGGAACACCGTCTCCTTTGATTTCGAGGAGGCGCCTGAAGGAAAGTTGCCGGAAAATTGGAGCGCTCATAAAACCGGCAAGGGAAGTGAGATTAACTGGGGGATTGTGAATGACAGCGGCAACAAAGTGCTGGCGCAGTTAGCCGGCGACAACCCTAACAACCACTTTAATGTGGCCGTAAACGACAGCATCACTGCCAGAAATGTTTCTTTGCAGGCCCGGCTCAAATCGTTAAGGGGTAGAATGGACCAGGGCGGCGGGTTTGTCTGGCGGTTCCAGGACCCCGGAAACTATTACGTGGTTCGGGCGAACCCCCTGGAGGATAACGTGGTGCTTTACAAGGTAGAAAAAGGGAAAAGGACAGATCTGCCTTTAGTAGGGCAGGGAAGGACTTACGGCACCAAGACTGAGGTGCAGGGTGATGGTTGGAATGATCTCCGGCTGGAAGCCCGTGACAGCCTCTTTACCGTGTACTATAACGAAATGGAGTTGTTCAGGGTCATTGACAAAACCTTCCCCCAGGCCGGCAAAGTTGGATTCTGGACCAAAGCCGATGCCGTGACCTATTTTGATGACCTGCAGGTAGAAGTATTACCGTAAGTATAATTTTAAACATAAATTTTCAGATAAAAATTAACACTGGACTTCATGAAGAACATCATAAACCGTCGACAGGCCCTTCGTGCTACTGCGTTACTGGGCACGCTGCCCCTTATAGGTATACCTGAGTTACAGGCAGCCCCGCAAAAAGGGAAAACACCTCCTCTTAGCTCGCAGGAGATTGCGGCCATTGAAGCTGCCATGGGTAAGAAAGGAACTTATAAAGAGGCCGAAGCCACGCATACCACGGCGCTGCCTAGAAATGATTTAAAGGTCAAGATAAAGGGCGAAGCCGTACCGATTTCCTTCGGATTTGGTGGCTGGGCCGCTATTAAGAAAACCGTGGATGGTAAGACCGCGATGCTGATGAGCGACACGGTGCTGCTGCAGGAGGAGGTAAACCCTTTGATCTCCGCGGCCCATGCCAATGGCTTGGAGGTAAGCGCTATCCACAACCATTTCTTTTACGAAGAACCGCGCATCTTTTACATGCACCTGCATGGGATGGGTACCCCGGCAGAGCTGGCAAAGAAGTTTGCCGCGACCATCAGCCAAAGCAAGATCTCCCCTGCAAACCAACCCAAAACCACTACAGCTGTTGGTTCGGCGGGGGATCAAAGATTTTACACACCAGCCCTGGATGGCATCGTCGGGCATAAAGGCACGGTGAACGGCCCCACCTACAAATACACCGTGGGACGTGAAGATTTAACCATCATGGCCATGGGTACGGAGCTGACGCCATCCATCGGGTTGAACTCCTGGGCCTCCTTTGCCGGGGATAGAGATAATGCCCACGTAGCTGGAGATATTGCGATGCTGGAACCTGAAGTAAACCCTGTGATAGCGGCTCTCCGTCGAAATAATCTGGAAGTGGTGGCCCTGCACAACCATATGCTCGGCGACGACCCGCGCATGATATTTCTGCACTATTATGGGCGTGGGCAGGCGAGAGAATTGGCAAAGGGCTTCCGGGCAGCACTTGACGAGTTGGGCAGGCATGGCAAGGCAATGAACCATAAAAAGCATTGATGTTACAAAAGCTAAAGCCCCTATCCATGCAGCGCATGTTTTAGGGGCGGGCTTCTGAACGCATAAAGATGATTCATGCCAAAGATGTAGTAGTTAGGTTTGATCAGGAGACTGTTCTGGATAATTTGTCTTTTAAAGTGGGACAAAGCGATAAAGTGGCCGTAAAGGGGCCGTCAGGATCGGGGAAAAGTACCCTGCTGCATGTGCTGATGGGTTTTGTGATACCAGAAAGCGGTGAAATAATCATTGCAGGGCACCCTTTGAGCCAAGAGCATATTCAGAAGATACGTTCCCAAATAGCCTGGCTACCCCAGGAGCTGCCCCTGCTCCTTGATCGGGTGCGGGATTTGTTGCTGATGCCTTTCTCCTTTGCCCGCAACAAGCACCTGCTGCCATCTGACAGGGAGGTAGCAGAGGTTTTTGAGGCTTTCCGGCTGGAGACCACCTTACTGAACAAACCTTTGCAGGAGATATCGGGTGGGCAGAAGCAACGGGTCGCATTAGCATCCTGTGTGCTGATGAAAAGGCCCCTGCTTCTGCTGGATGAACCAACCTCCGCGCTGGATGCTGTGACGAAGCAGTGCGTCATGGACTACCTTTTTAATCTTCGGGAAGTAACGATACTGGCGCTTTCTCATGACCAGGAATGGATTGCCCGTTCCGATGGGGTTATCTCTTTAGGAAACGCGTCACATCATTAAATTAGCAGGAACGTGGACGGGATAAAGGATATACAATGGCCTTTTTTACTGCTCGGTTACCTGTTGCTGCTGCTGCCCCTTGCCCTGCTGGGGTACTACCGTACGGGACTGATAAAGCCCACTCTTATGGCGGTGGCCAGAATGACAATCCAATTGTCTCTGGTAGGCCTTTACCTGGAGTTTATCTTCAAGCTGGACAACGTCTGGGTCAACCTGCTCTGGATCATCCTGATGGTGGCTTTTGCCTCGCTGGCGGTTATCAGCAGGACCAGCCTTACGCATAGGCTTTATCTTATACCTGTTTTCTGGGCCATTGGCCTTAGTCTCACCGTGATAGTAGCGTACTTTTTCACTGTAGTGATCAGGCTGGAGAACTACTTTGAAGCTCGGTACCTGATTCCAATTACCGGTATGTTGCTGGGTAACTGCATGCACAGCAACATCATCGGACTGAATGCTTACTATAGCAGACTCCGCCTGGAACAGCAGCTATACCGCTACGCGCTGGCTAACGGCGCCACCCGCGGAGAAGCACTTCACCCCTTTGTACGGGATGCTCTGGTCAAGGCCTTCAACCCCTCTATCGCCAGCATGGCCGTGATTGGCCTGGTGTCGCTGCCTGGGATGATGACAGGGCAGATATTGGGCGGAAGCGACCCTAGTGTGGCCATAAAATACCAGCTCATGATCATGGTCACCATTTTCACCTCCTCCCTTCTCACGGTACTCCTGACGATTTTCTTCGCTAACCGATATGCCTTTGATGCCTATGATAATTTCAAGCTTGACAGCCTCAAGCCCCAGTAGCATAATAGCAAAAGCAGTCTCACATGTAACTGTCCACTAAACCTGCGCAACCTGTGTCAATATGTACAAAGACCTCCTCTTCCGTTGCTTTTGTGTTCTCTCTTGCCTCTTGACGGCTCCCTGTTATGAAACCGTGGCGCAGGTGAGTCTGCCTGATACTATCCGGACTAACTTCACAGAAGCAGGGATCCAGCTCGATGGCATCCTGGATGAGCCTGCCTGGAAAGAAGCTACCCGGATCTCTAATTTTACCCAGCGGGAGTTAAACGAGGGTGAGCTGGCCACCGAACGCACGGAGGTGGCTGTGGTGTACACGCAGAAGGCCCTCTACATCGGAGCCTGGTGCTACGACCGGGAGCCAGATAAAATAATCGCAAAGGAACTTAGAAGGGACTTCAACCACAGTGTGGATGATAACTTCGAGGTCATCATTGATACGTACCTCGACAAGCGGAACGGTTTTCTGTTCATCGTCAACCCTAACGGGGCCCGCAAAGATGCCCAGGTTTTAAATAATGGGGGCAGCTTTAACGTCAACTGGAATGGGGTCTGGAATGTAAAGACCTCCATCACCGCGGAAGGATGGTTTGCTGAGTTTGAAATACCCTTCTCCACCTTAAAATTCAGGTCAGGTCTTGAACAGCAGGTTTGGGGGATAAACTTCGAACGTAACATCCGCCGGAAACGGGAACAAATCCTGTGGCAGGGGTGGTCGAGGGATTCAGAATTGGAGTTTGTCAATCGGGCAGGAGCGTTGAAAGGATTGAGCAACATTGAAGACAAGGCTTTTGTGGAGGTGAAACCCTATGGCATTGCCGGAATGCAACTCAACAGAAGAGATGCTAATAAAGGGGTGCTCAATGCGGGTGGGGATGTGAATTACTTGGTGACACCTACGCTCCGGCTAAACCTTACGGTCAACACCGACTTTGCACAGGTGGAGGCGGACCGGGCGCAAATCAACCTGACCCGGTTCCCGGTGTTTTTCCCGGAGCGGCGTGAGTTTTTCCTGGAGGGGGAAGACTACTTTGACATGGGGCTCGGTGACCGGATAATAGGCTTTTATAGCAGAAGGATAGGGCTTAACCAAAACCGAGAGCCGGTGTCCATTATAGCAGGGGCAAGGATGTTGGGCAAGATCAACAACTCCACGGTTGGGGCGATGAGCTTACAGACGGCCGAACAAGGCAGCGGGGAAAACCATTCCCCCACTACCAATTATACGGTGCTAAGCTGGCGGCAGGATGTGCTAAAGCAGTCAAGCGTAGGTATCATGTCTACGAACAAATACGCCCAGGGACGTCATCACAGCACCACAGGGGGATACGCCCGCTACAGTACCTCTTCCCTTTTCGGAGACAAGAACCTGATGGCTGGCGGAGCTTACGCCCGAAACTATAACTCAGATGGCACGCCGGCTGACGCCAGCGCTCACCGTTTCTTTGTCAGCTACCCCAATGACCGCATCCAGTTTGACGCAGCCTGGAACCGCAGTGCGACCAACTTTAACCCGGAGGTAGGTTTCCTGAGTCGGGATAACTTTCAGGAGTTTTACACCGAGCTGGAGTTCCGGCCCCGCCCCACCAAGAACTTCCTGCGCTGGATCAGGCAGTTCAGTTTTAAGCCGCTGGACATGAACTGGTTCATTTACGATGACACCAAGCAGATGCAGAGCTTCTTCTACGAGATCAGGCCGCTGGGCTTCGAGACAAGGGGCGGCGAGTCTTTCGAGTTTAATATTCAGCGCCGCGGGGAGGGAGTCAGGGAGCCCTTTGAGATTGGCAGAGGGATTTTTATACAGCCAGGTGACTATTGGCAAACCCGGTATGAGATACAAGCCAGCACCTTTTCTAGCCGGGAGTTCTCGGTAGGCACTGCCGTTAATTGGGGCAGGTTCTATGACGGTAAAATAACAGAAAGTGCCTTCGGCCTCAATTGGCGTGCAAGCCGTTACCTGAACGCCAACCTAAATTACGAACATAATTGGGTGAGCCTGCCGGAAGGGAGCTTCCATGCCAGGTTAGTCAACAGCCAAATCGCTTATGCGCTGAGCCCGAATGTATTCGGCTCCCTGTTTGGCCAATGGAACGATGAGGACAGGGAAGCCATTTTGAACTACCGGCTCCACATCATCCCCAGGATAGGCACGGATTTCTTCTTTATCGTGAACCAGCTCTACGACACCTCCGGCCTGGGATGGAAGCTGACCCAGACGCTCATTATCGGCAAATTGATTTGGCGGTTCGTGCTATGAGGACCACATTCCCGCTAAGAACAGAAGGTTATCAAAAATATGCCGCTGCTATAGGAGGGACAAGACAGCATAACGCGATCACAAAGAAGCAACCATTAAATGGTTGACAACCACAGGATCATTCTATTGGTTATCAAGCATATATTTTAACCCTTTAACAAACCCTAGCAACACCAGTATTGTGGCAGAAATCCCAGAAAGCCCTCCGCTCGGCTTCCTTCCGTTCGCCAAGCTTGAAAAGGATTATCGTCCACTTGAACAAAAAGTCCGGAAAGCCGCTGTCATCCGGGAAGTTTTTGTTGACATGGTTGAGGTAGCTAAGTTCGCCCGGGAAGTCATTAAGTTGAATGTAAAGCGCCAGTGGCAAGTATTAGAGCCCCAGCTGTCGTTATAAGCGCTGCTCCACCGATTCTTGCCAGCCGCAAGGGTTAATTTGATCTGCCAGATCTTGCTTTTGATGCTTTCTTGGAGCTCCGGTGTCATAAGTGTTGCTTGAGCAGCTCCTTCCCCTTGCGCAGTACTTTACCTAAGCCGTATAGGTGAAAATTTATAATTTATTAAATGTCTTATAATTTGCGATATGTTAAACAGCAAACGGTTTGTTTTGCTTCACATATCGTTTCGTCTCCAGCCGCGAGTGATGCAATGTCCCTACAGCCGTAGTTGACAAGGAGAGCCAAAGTGTTACCTTTGTGACCGTTCACCTTACCGGATTCTCCATGTCACAGGACCAATTCTCTGAAATCACTACGCTCATCCAACAAGCCAGAAGCAGTGCCCTGAGAGCCGTCAACACAGAGCTGATCAATCTGTACTGGCAGGTGGGGGAGTACATCAGCAGGCGGATCGCCACCGCCAGTTGGGGCGAGAAAACAGTCGATGAGTTGGCCGCCTACTTAAAACGAAACCACCCGGAGCTGAAAGGCTTCAACCGGAGGGGGCTGTACCGTATGAAACAATTCTATGAAACCTACTCCACAAGCGCTTTAGCGCCATCGCCAGGACCGCAGGCACCGACAGCCGGGGAGCAGGAGGCTCAAATTGTGTCATCGCCAATGACACAATTAGGGTCAAGCAGCCTGAGCGGCAGTGAGCTGGCCAAAGTAAGCTGGACTCATCACCTGGTGCTGCTGTCACGGGCCAGAACGGAGGAGGAACGGGAGTTTTACCTGCGCCTCTGCATTCAGGAGAAGTACAGTGTCAAGCAGCTGGAAAGGCAGATCAACAGCGGCGTGTTCGAAAGGGTGATGCTGGGGAACCAGAGCCAGCCGCCGGCGATCAAGGGACTGGACCAGGAGGTGGTGAATATCTTTAAGGACAGCTATGTCTTTGAGTTTCTGAACCTGCCGGAGCCGCACAGTGAGGGGGTGCTTCAAAAAGCGTTGATCGCCCAGATGAGGAGCTTCATTCTGGAGCTGGGCAGGGACTTTTTGTTTGTGGGGGAAGAGTACAGGCTTCAGGTCGGGAATAGCGATTTCTATGTAGACCTGCTTTTCTATCACCGGGGTTTGCAGTGCCTGGTCGCCTTTGAGCTGAAGGCCGACAAGTTCAAGCCGGAGCATCTGGGGCAGCTTAACTTTTACCTGGAGGCGCTGGACCGGGACGTGAAGAAGTCGAACGAGAACCCCAGCATCGGCATCCTGCTCTGTAAAGACAGGGACACAGAAGTGGTCGAGTACGCCCTGAGCAGGAATCTATCCCCGGCCTTGGTGGCCGAGTACAGGACCCAGCTGCCAAATAAGGAGCTGCTCCAGCAAAAACTGCATATGCTGTTTGAGGCAAACCAAGAAGGCAGTGAATTATAGCCAAGTGGCCTGCTTCCTCTAATTCCTCGGTGACTTTGTTTTACATAAAAGCTGTTATGGGCTTTTCCTTTGTCATTATCTTTTTATCATCTGTAGTGAAGAAAGATAGGCGTCACTAACCAGTTCTGTTTTATTCCATGTAATCTTACAGATTGGACATAAGCCAATTAATGGCTAACTTTGAATAATGTCTAAGAAGGTTGCCCTGCTGCTGCTTACCCTTTTTGCCTATACCCTTGTATTGGTGCATGGTGTTATGCCGCACGAGCATCTTCACCAGACGGACACCAAGGCGCAGCACCACGCCCACCAAGACCATCCGCATTCCCACGACCATGATGCTCCGGAGGAAAAGGAGAGCCCTTTCAGCCACTACTTCCACTCGGCCGTACAGGGAGAGCCGCATGTGTCAACCCGACAAAACAACTTAACTTCGGCTCCTCTCTCGGACGCCAGAAGCGAGGAGTTCCTGTTTATCCCTAAGGAACTGGTCGCCGGCATAGTGCGGAAAAGCGCCTTACACATCATAGGCTTTTCGCCTCCACCACACCAAACCCACCTCCCGCAGCGCGGCCCTCCGGCTGCCTAGCCCATCCAGTTATCGCTCTTGTCAGATCAGCCGAGGTCTACTAGGCTACGGTCTTTGAGTGCATTTTATGCGTGCGCTTATACTTTACCGTGAATGGCAAAGAGCACCCCTTCTTTTAATTAACCCCTGTTTTTACAAAATTAACTTTTAAGCAAAATGAAAAAGGTTCTTTTCTCTATTGCAGCGATGGCGCTGTTTACTTTTGGCTGCTCTTCTAACACGTCAAGCGAAGAAGGACATGAGCACGGGCCGGACTCCCACCAGCACGAAGGCACTTCAGAAGAGGAGCACGGTCATCCGCATGAAAGCGACGGTAGCCACCCGCATGAGCAGGAAGAGTTCACTGTAGAGGGCGACTCTGCCGTGACCGAAGCCGCCACGGAAACCCACTCGCACGACGGACAGGGCGACCACCAGCACTAGTCTGCTGAACCATTAGTGCGCTACCCGGGGAGTGCGGCAAACAGCCGCATGCTTCCCGGGCAAGCCGCTATGGACTAAATGTACACTTGAGTTACAGTAACATCAGAACTAACATGTTAAGATCATATGTAAGCCTTATGGCTTTTTGCCTGGTGCTCTTCGCCTCAGGCTGCGGCCAGAATCAGGAACACGCCCACGACGGGGCAGAAACCGAAGCGGAACACGGCCATCCCCACGGAGACGAACTGGAGCCTGTCTCCTATACCATCTATACCGACAAAACCGAGCTGTTTGTGGAGTTCAAGCCGCTGATAGTCGGCGAGACTTCCTCCTTTGCGGCACACGTTACGCGCCTCGGTGAAAACTTCACGCCCCTTACGGAGGGGCAGCTAACCGTCAGCCTCGTGAAAGGCGACAAAGGCATACGGCAGACGGTGCAGGAGCCGCGCTCACCGGGCATCTTTGGTCCGGCGCTCCAGCCCAGGGAAGCCGGCAGCGGGTATAAACTTATCTTTGACGTCAAGTCAGGGGACTTCACCGACAGGATCGTGATCGACAACTTACAGGTGTACCCGAACGCGGAAGCCGCGCTGGCCGATACCAAAGAGGCCGACGCTCCGATGGGTGAGGAGGTGCCGTTCCTGAAGGAGCAGGCCTGGAAGGTGGCGTTTGCCACAAAGCAGGTGACGCCGCAGCCTTTTCACCACATCATCAGAACCTCCGGCCAGATCATGCCGGCCCCGGGAGACGAGCAATCGATCACGGCCAGCGCAAGTGGAGTGGTCTCTTTGGCTGGTAACGACATCATTGTCGGATCGCCAGTAAAAGCGCGGGAAAGGCTTTTCACCATTTCCGGCGGCGGAGTGGCCGAGGGCAACATCGATACCCGTGTGAGGGAGGCGCGTACAGATTTTCAGCGTGCGCAGGCCGACTACGAGCGTGCAAAGGAATTGGTAAAGGATCAGATCATCTCTCAGCGGGAGTTTGAAAGGCGCAAGGCCATCTATGAAAATGCGGCGTCGGCTTACCGCACCATTGCCGGTAACTACGGCCCGAAGGGCTTGAGCGTGTCCGCGCCGCAGGGCGGGTTCATCAAATCCGTGCTGGTCTCTGACGGAGAGTTTGTAGAGGCGGGGCAGCCGCTGGCCAGCATCACGCAGAATGAGCGACTGGTACTGCGAGCGGAGGTGCCCCAGACGGAGGCTTCCCAATTAGCCAAAGTAAACTCCGCCAGCTTTAAAGTGCCGGGCGGGGAAGTATACGATACCGAAAACCTGAACGGCAGGCTGCTGGCCTACGGCAAAAGCGCCGGTGCTGACTCCTACCTCATCCCCATCACCTTCGAGATAGCCAACCGTGGCGAACTGGTTCCGGGGTCATTTGTGGAAGTGTACCTGCGTTCTGCGCCGTTGCCCAATGCCCTGACGGTGCCTGTCAGCGCGATCATGGAAGACCAGGGCACGCACTACGTGTACGTACAGACGGCGGGAGAGACCTTTGAGAAGCGGGAAGTAAAGCTGGGTGCATCCGACGGCATCAACGTGCAGCTGCTCTCGGGCGTGAAGCCGGGAGAACGGGTGGTGACGAAAGGGGCCTACCAGATCAAGCTATCCTCGGCATCGGGTGAGGTGCCGGCCCACGGACACGAACATTAACCACGTAGGGCGAGGACTTTTAAGAGTCTTGCCCATTCGTATCAAAAAGAGAAGAAATGTTAAATAATATCATAAAGTTTTCGCTGCATAACCGGCTGCTGGTTATCGTGGCCTCCTCGCTGTTACTTGTCTTCGGCGGGATCACGGCCTCCCGCATGGAGGTGGACGTGTTCCCCGACCTGACGGCCCCGACGGTGGTGGTGCTGACCGAGGCGCATGGCATGGCGCCGGAGGAAGCCGAGCGGCTGGTGACCTTTCCCATTGAGACAGCTGTCAACGGGGCCACCGACGTGCGCCGCGTGCGTTCTTCCTCCTCTGCCGGCATCTCCATCGTGTGGGTGGAGTTTGACTGGGGCACCGACATTTACAAGGCACGGCAGATCGTAACCGAGAAAGTGGCCACCGTGGCCGAGCGCCTGCCGCAGGGCGTGGGGACTCCCACGCTGGCCCCGCAATCCTCCATCATGGGCGAGATCATGCTCATCAGTGTGACCGGCGACAGCACCAGCCAAATGGACCTGCGCACGCTTGCCGACTGGAGCATACGTCCGCGGCTGCTGGCCACGGGCGGTGTGTCGCAGGTGGTAGTGATCGGGGGAGAGTATAAACAGTACCAGGTGCTGGCTTCCCCACAGAAATTAAAGTACTACAATGTGTCGCTGCACGAGTTGCTGCAGGCGGCGGAAGAGGCCAACCAAAACGCGTCGGGCGGCTTTATGCAGGAGTACGGTAACGAGTATATCGTGCGCGGCATCGGCCGTACCAGCGATCTGGGGGAGCTGGCTAACACGGTGATCAAGGTGAATGGCAACGCGCCTGTACGCATCGGGGATGTGGCCGCCATTAAGGTGGGCGCGGCCGTGAAGATCGGTGACGGTTCTTTGAAAGGCGAGCCGGCCGTGATCATGACTGTGATGAAGCAGCCCAACACCAACACCCTGGAACTGACAGAGCAGATAGACCAAGCCATAGCCGACCTGGGTCAGAACCTGCCGGAGGACGTGAAGATCAACACCAAGATCTTCCGGCAGGCAGACTTTATCAATGCCTCCATCAACAACATACAGAAGGTGCTGCTGGAGGGGGCCGTGTTCGTGGTGGTGATCCTGATCCTGTTTTTGATGAACATCCGCGCCACTGTCATCTCTCTGCTCGCTATACCCATCTCGCTGATGGCGGCTATCCTTACCCTCAAGTGGCTTGGCTTTTCTATCAATACCATGAGCCTGGGCGGTATGGCCATCGCCATCGGTGACCTGGTGGACGACGCCATCATCGACGTAGAGAATGTGTTTCGTAGGTTAAAGGAGAATGCGCGAAAACCCGTGGAGGAGCAGCTGGGTAAATTACAGGTTATCTACGACGCCTCTGTGGAGATACGTTCCTCTGTGATCAACGCCACCTTTATCATTATCGCCGCCTTTGTGCCGCTCTTCTTCCTTTCCGGCATGGAGGGAAGGCTGCTGGCGCCGCTGGGCATCGCCTTTATCGTGTCGTTATTTGCTTCCCTGATCGTGGCCATCACCCTGACGCCGGTGCTGTGCAGCTACATGCTCACCAGCGATAAAATGCTGTTGAAGCAGCACCGTGAAAGCTGGCTGGTGCACCGCCTGAATATTGTCTATGAGCGGTCGCTGCGAAGCGCCATGCGGCATAAGAAGGCGATTCTAGGAGTTGCGGTGCTGCTGCTGGTGGGGGCACTCTTTGTCATGACCACGCTGGGGCGAAGTTTCCTGCCGGAGTTCAACGAGGGTTCCCTGGTGATCAGTACCGTCAGCAAGCCGGGAATCTCGCTGGAGGAGAGCAACAAGATCGGAACGCAGGTGGAGAAAGCGCTGCTGACCGTGCCGGAGATACAAACAACGACCCGCAGGACGGGCAGGGCGGAGCTGGACGAGCACGCGCAAGGGGTGAACGCCTCCGAGATCGACGCACCGTTTGTGCTGGAGGACCGCAGCCGCGAAGAGTTTATGGCCGAGGTCAGGGAAAAACTGGCGGGCATTACCGGTGCCAATATCACCATCGGGCAGCCCATCGGCCACCGCATCGACCACATGCTGTCGGGCACCCGGGCCAACATCGCCATTAAGATATTCGGCCCTGAACTCCCGAAAATGTTCTCCATCGCCAAGCAGGTGGAGCAACAGGCCAACTCCATTGAGGGGCTAGTCGATGTGAGCGTGGAGCAGCAGATAGAGATTCCGCAGATACAGATCAAGGCAAGGCGCGACATGCTGGCCAAGTATGGCATCACCACCGGAGAGTTTGCCGAGTACGTGGACGTGGCCTTTGCTGGGGAAAAGGTGTCTGAGGTATATGAGGGGGCACGCAGCTTCGACCTGGTGGTGCGCTATGACGAGAGCAGCCGCGGGGAGTTCGAGAAGATGAAGAACGCCCTGATCGATACCCATGACGGGCAGAAGATACCGCTGCACTACGTAGCGGACGTCGTCTCGACCAGCGGCCCGAACACCATCAACCGGGAGAACGTGCAGCGCAAGACGGTCGTGTCGGCCAACGTAGCCGGCCGTGACCAGCGCAGCGCTGTGGAGGAATTGCAGGAGAAAATACAGGCGAATGTGGCCCTGCCGGAAGGATACCGCATCGAGTACGGTGGACAGTTTGAGGCGGAGGAGGAAGCGTCCAGCACACTGCTGTTCGCCTCGCTGCTTTCGCTGCTGGCCATTTACCTGATACTTTTCCATGAGTTCAAGTCCTTTAAACTGTCGAGCATCATTTTACTAAACCTGCCGCTGGCCCTGATTGGTGGCGTGCTGAGCATTTTCTTCACATCAGGCATCATCAGCATTCCGGCCATCATCGGCTTTATCACCCTCTTCGGTATTGCTACGCGAAACGGTATTTTGCTGGTGTCGCATTACCAGTTGCTCTTGCAGCAGGGGCATAGCTTGTATGAGAGCGTGATCATTGGCTCCCGGGACAGGCTTAGCCCTATCCTTATGACGGCGCTTACGGCAGGACTGGCGCTTATTCCGCTGGCCCTGGCTGGCGATCTGCCGGGCAACGAGATCCAGAGCCCGATGGCCCAGGTGATCCTGGGCGGTCTGCTCAGCTCGACCTTGCTGAACCTGTTTATTGTGCCGGCGGTGTTCCTGATGTCCAATCAAAATGAGAAAGACAATGTATAGATATTTGATAACCAGCCTTTGCCTATACCTGCTTGTTGCGGTGCAGGCAAAGGCACAGCAAACCGTTGCCGGTGTGTTGCAGCAGGTGGCGGCCAACAACAAAACCCTGCAGGCGGCGGCGCAATACAGCGAAGCCCGGAAGCTGGAGTTTAAAACTGGCCTAAATCCGGAGGACCCTTTTGTAGAGTATGTCTACTTTAACGGCCAGCCCGCAGAAGCCGGAAACCAGAAGGAGTTTGCTTTGACGCAGCGTATCGACTTCCCAACGGCCTACGGCAGGAAAAGGCGCGTGGCGAGCCTGCAGGAGGCTCAGGCGGATTACCAGTATGCCCAGCAGCGGCAGAACATTTTGCTGCAGGCCCAGCAAGCCGCGCTCCAACTGATCTACCTGAACAAGCAGGCGAGGGAGTTGGAGAAACGCTACCAGGATGTAGAGGCGCTGTACCGCAGGTTTCAGAAAAGCACACGTGCCGGAGAGGGCAACGTGCTGGACGAGAACAAGGCGCGCATCCGGCTGCTGGACATCCGCGCCACCTTGCAAGCAAACAAGGCCAGGCGTAGGGTGCTGGAGGAAAAACTCAAAGAGCTAAACGGCGGCCAGCCGGTTGCTCTATCTGATACAGCCTTTGCCGCTATGCCGGCAGTTCCTGCCTTTGAAGTGCTGGACAGTTTGATTGAAGTATCAGACCCGCGCCTGAAAACGCTGGAGCAGCAAGCAAGGGTGCAGGAGGAGAAGGTGAAGGTGGCCAGGGCACTGGCTCTGCCGAAACTGGAGGGCGGCTACCGCTACCAAAGTATATTGGGTCAGACGTTCCAGGGGGTGCACGCCGGCATTTCCATCCCGCTTTGGGAGCGCCGCAACACCGTCAGCACGCAGCAGGCTTACAGCCAGTATGCGCAGGCGCAGCTGGAGGCCGAGCGGGTTTCACACCGGCAGGAGGTAAAGCAGGCATACGAAGAATACCGGGTGCTGCAGGAGTCGCTGCGCGATTACCAGGAGCTGATGGAAAGGCCGGAGAACCTGCGATTGCTGGAGAAGGCCCTGCGGCTGGGGGAGATCTCGGCCGCCGAGTACTTCATGGAGCTCAGCTTTTACTATGACACCTACGACAAATACCTGGAGCTGGAGGCTGAGGCGCAACAGAAGGTAGCGGAACTGCTGCGCTACACGTTGTAGGGTTTGGGTAAAGTATAAGCTATTGATATTGTACCCTTGTTGGTATAAATTAGTGAGAAGGCAAGGGGATACTCCTTGCCTTCTTTATTTCTGGAGGTACCTGTTACAACCTGCTCATTCCTTTTGTACCCTTAACACTGCTGGCCGATTGCATTTTGACTGTAGAAACAATTGAGGCTTAGCGGAAAGCTTTTGCGGAGACCCACTTCTGAAGGTAAGGCAAGGACAGCAACACAAGACTGATAAACACAAGGACGGCCAAAACCGCCCCGACTAAAAAAGTGTACCCTGTGAAGTGAATGCCTGTGAAACCCGCGATAGGGTAGGCAATCGCCCACCATAAATGCGACCACGCAAAATGGGCGCCGTATACTTTGCCCTGCTGCTCTAAGGGGATATTCTCGGCAATCAGGATCTGGGAAGGCATCTCGCAAAAGCTCTGGCCTAAGCCAGCAAGAAGCCACAGCATCAGCATGGGCATCAGGGTAACATAGTTAGCGCCTGCGATGGCCAGCATGAGCAGCAAAGCCCCGGCCATAAGCGACAGAACCTTGTTTCGGGACTTGTCTACCATGCCGACACTAAACGCAGCTATAGTGGCACCTATTCCAAAGGAAGCCATCACCCAGCCGTATTCCTTGCTACCCAAATGCAGTCCACCCTCAATGTAGCCAATTGTGTTCACCAGAATGTGCGCCCCTGCAATGGCAGCGACAAGCTCTATTCCTAATGCGAAGCGCACGGCAGGGTTATGGATCAGCAGCTTGGTGCCGTTGCGTATGCCCTGCCAGGTTGTGGCAGCTTTTTCGCCGGGTTTTACCCTGGCTTGGGGGGCAATTGCTTTTCGGGGCAGTAAAACGATAAGGACAGCGGCTATTATAAAAGTGGCCGCGTCGATGAAAAAGATTTGCCGTACACCCAACCAGGCCGCTAATATACCTGCCAAACCCGGGCCCAGCACACCCAGCAACTGCCAGGTGCCGTTTGACAGGGAAATAGCAGCCGCGTAGTTTTGTTTGTCGGAGATCAGCTGTGGGATAGCTGACTTGTAGGCCGGGTTGAAAAAGGCGTTAAAGACATTCAATAGAAAAATCAAGGTGTAAATCTGCCATTCAGCCGTAACAAATGGCAAACAAGCCACGATGGCCATTCTGGCAAAATGTGTTACATAGAGTATCTTTTTCCGGTCCAGCTTATCTGCCAGAACCCCTGCCAAAGGGGAGAACAGGATAAAGGCGGTGACACGCAATGTCAAGGCGGTTGCCAAGATGGCTGCAGAGCGTTCCTGCCCGAACTGATAGGAAAGCAGCGCGATGCCCACCCAGGTAATGGCGTCGCCCAACAGGCTGATTGTTTCGGCCAGGTATAACTGTACAAACGGTTTGTTTTTGATTACATCAGATAGCCTGTGCGAAGCCATGCGTATAGAGTGTTTTGGCTGTAGGTACGCACAAAACCAGAAACAGTCTTGGGAGAGGCTGTAGAACAGGTATCCATTAGACATAAGAGGAGTGGGCAGAAGTGGTGTACGGGCTCTTCTGACCCGCCCACTACAGTTTAGGTGGTATAGTTTCTTGTGATAGTTGATGCCAAAGTGAAAGGTGGGATCAATTACACTGCAAAGCGATGAAGCTATACTTTCCTACATCTCATTAGTGTTTCATCACATCACGTTTGCCGTGCCTGCCGAGCTCATCAAGCGCCGCCCGGAACCCTTGGGCCAGCTGCGGGGCAGGTCCTTGCCCATAGTAGTGCAGAAACACCATGCGCGGGTCGTCGCCCAGCATGTGGTTGTGCAGGGCCACCACCTCCAGGTTGTTCTGCCGCAATGCCTTGATGACGGGGTTCACCTCTTGCTCCAGCATCGCGATGTCACCGGCGATGTGCGCCTTGTCCTGTGTCCCTGCAAAGGAAGCCCAGGAGTTCAAACCCATGGCGGTAGTCAACTCAGCACCCATGGCCTTCACGTTTAGGTCGTTCCTACCCACGGTATACTTGTAGGTAGGACCATTTACCGCGCCCTGTTGCTTGACGATGGCATCCAGTTTGGGTATGTCAAACAGCTCTTTCCCTGTTTTCTGGGAGGCGCTTGTTGTCTTGGGTTGGTTGGCGGGGAGCAGCTTTGTGTCTTTGATGGCCGCGGCGTAGCGCTTTGCCAGATCAGCGGGTGCCCCCATGCCGTGCACGTGCATGTAGAAGATGCGGGGTTCCTCGTAAAAGAAGTGGTTGTGGATGGCGCTCACCTCCAGCCCGTTGGCCTGGGCAGCCGAGATCAATGGGTTAACCTCTTCCTGCAGCAGCACCGTGTCGCTCATGAGCACAGCGGACTTACCATCGGTAGTCTTTTTGATGGCTACCCAGCCGCCAAAGCCGAACGGTATGGGCACAGGCTCTCCCTTTATTGTTACTTTTAAATCGTTGCGGGGAAGGGAGGTATTGTGTACCGCCTGCTCCTGTACATAGTTTCCCTTCTTGCCTAAGGCGGCCTCTATGGAGGCTATCTCCTGCGCGCTCAAAGGAGGTGCTTGGCCTTGTGGTTTGGGGGAGGCAAACAACTGTTTGTAATCCAAGAGGCTGGCGGTACTCAGCATGGCCGTGGCATAAAGTGCCTGCCTGCGGTTAAGTTTTGCTGTACTCATACCTACTGTGTTTTATGGCTGTACATGAAAAGTATATTCATAGAAATACGGATTAAAGGGATTGTGGTCCATGTTCGATCTTTACTGCGGTTTAGCTAAGCAGGTACCGGGACATCCCGATCAACCCGGCGCCCAATAGCACAAACACCACCGTGAACTTCGACTTGATGCGGTAGAGCACCAGCATGGACAGAGCAAACACAGACAGGGTAAACCAGTCTGTGATGGTTGCTCTGAAGAGCTGCACCGCCGTTATGGCAATCAGCCCTATCACGCCGGCCGTCACGCCGTCCAAGAAGCTGTGCAGGGCCTTGTTGTCAATCACTTTCTCCATCAGGCTGTGGCCAATAAGCGTAAAGGAGAAGGCCGGCAGGAAGATGGCAAACGTCATGATAAGTGTGCCGGGCCATCCGGCCCCAAAGTATCCCACGAAAGTAGAGAAAATGATGAGCGGAGCGGGAAGTATGCCGGAAAGCGCAATTCCGTCCAGAAACTGCCTGTTGGTGAGCCAGCCGTTGTTGATGACCGCATCCTGCTGAATGAAAGGGATGACGGTATAGGCACCTCCAAACGTTAGCAGCCCGGCTTTCAGCCCTGACCAGAATACGGCAAAGGGCGACTGGATGCCAGCGTTTGCGGGTGAGAAGGCTTCCGGGGCGACAGCAGTATTTTGGAGCTGCAGCACCTCCGGGTTGAACAGCAGCACGCAGGCCGCGGCGAGGGCAGCGGTGCAAAGGGCCACATACGCTGTTTTTCCCTTCATCCAGAACATGTAAGCCAGCCCTACCAGCGGCAGAACGATAAAAAAGCCGACTCCGCAGAAGTAGGCCACAAAGGCAACTGCGGCAATTGTAAGCAGCCTTTTGTTCACCAGCGCGTGCTTCCCGATGCGGTGGACAGCCGCGAAGATAAGCGCGATGACGGCGGCCTGAAATCCCACAAAGACAGCTCTCAGTAGTGGAGTTTCTATCCCTATGGTGGTGTAAAGCCAGGTGAGCAGCAGCATCAGGATAAAGCCGGGTAGCATGAACCCGAGGCCCGCTAGGAAGCCGCCCAGCCTGCCGCCCGCGACCATCCCGAAATAGACGCACAGCTCATGCGCCTCGGGGCCGGGCAGCACCTGGTAAACGGCCAGCACCCTGTTGAACCGCTCTTTCGACACCCATGCTTCCTCTTCCACCAACTCCCGCCTAAGCATGGCGATCTGGGCCACCGGACCTCCCCAGGCAAGGAAACCGAACCTTAGGAAACGGAAGAAGATTTGCGTCTTCGTTTGACGCAGAGCAGCGGTGCCTGAAGATTCCTGCATTTGCATAGCTAAATAACCAGATATATAAAAAACGTGGCAGCCTCGGCTGTGCCTGCGCTCACTTTGCACAAGCTAATAAATCTCTGATGCTAAAAATTGAACATAATTAACCTTTGGTATCCTTTTTACCTTTTGCCAGGCTTTTTTTATACTCGGAAGGGCTTTTGCCGGTGTGTTTTCTGAAAGTGCGGGTGAAATGGCTCTGATCCGAGAAGCCGGTCAGGTAGGCTATTTCTGATAAAGAGTAATTGGATATATGAAGTAAGTTGATTGCTTTCTCTATGCGAAGTTTGCGGATGTACTCTCCAAAAGACAGGTTTTCGAAATACTTGGAGAACTCGCGCGACACATAGGCCGGATGCAGGTTCAGCCCTTCCGCTATTTCTTTGAGGCTCAGTGTCAGATTAGTGTCTATCTGGTCCTGGATGATCTCCTGCAGACCCTTTGCCCAAGCTGGGGTTTTACTTTTCTCGCATTTTTTCTGCTGGATATATTGGTTGAATACTTGCAGGAAAAGACGCTCTGTCGGACTCTGTGTATGCTTTTCCTGTTGAAGGTGCTTTGCCCAACTGTATAAGGCATCATAAATGATCATTCCCTTTTCCAGCAGCTCGTAATCATCCTTTATGTTGTAGGCAAGGCCAGCTGAGATTGCCCATAGTCCTGATGCCTGGCTTGCCGAGCTGTGGTTATCTGTGTCAGCGCCTCTTACAATAAGGGCCATTTTCTGAAGCGCAGGCTCCTTCAAGTCATACTTCTGCAGATAGTAGTCGAACGTGCAGCGATCTTCGTAATGGGTAAACTCCACCCCTGGAATATCGAAAGGGGTAGCGTTCAACTCACGGGCTCTCTCCTTGATCTGTGCATAGGGAGCAAAAATAATTTCCGCATCCTTATCAATGAACCTTCTGATAAGCCAGGGGCATGCTATCCGGTCTATCTTAGGACGTTCGCGTGTGATCCATTTCACTGGTTTGCTTATAGATATCATGAGGTGTGTCGGAAATGACGGACAGTAAATTTGCTTAGCGGTTATAAAGTTAACATTTCTTTTCATAGTGCATCGGGCTCAGGTACCCTAAAGCAGAATGCCTTCTTCTGGTGTTGTAATACATCTCGATATACTCAAAGATCTCCGTCTGGGCATCCTGTTTGTTTTCAAAGGCCCCTCCCTCCAGCAGTTCTGCTTTAAACCGACTGAAGCAGGACTCCATAAAGGCGTTGTCGTAGGCGTTGTCGGCCCGGCTCATGCTCTGGCACGTCTTGTGCTTGTCGAGCAGCCTCCTGAAGGCTTTTCCGGCGTACTGCCCTCCCCGGTCCGAGTGCACGAGCATGCCAGGAGCAACCGTTCTGGTGGCCAGGGCCCGCCGCAGCGCCTCTACCACCAGCTCCTCCTGCATGTGTGCATCCAGCCTCCAGCCCACTATCCTTCTGGAGTAGAGGTCCATCCACACGGCCAGGTACAGGAAGCCGCCGCCCGCCAGCGGGATATAGGTGATGTCGCCCACCCACACCTGGTTAGGGGCTGTGGGGAAAGCCAGCTCAAGTAGCAGGTTAGGGCTGATCGGGTATGGATGGCGGCTGTCAGTGGTCCTGGGCACGAAGCTGCGCGGCTGGATGGCCTTGAGTTCGTGCTTTTGCAGCACCTGCCGCACCTTATACGCCCCGATCTCCAGGCCCTGCGCCTTGAGCTCTGCCACCAGGCGACGCACGCCGTAGCGCCTGCGGTGGTCCTGAAACGCCTCCAGGACAAGCCGCTCAGTTTCCTCTTCCCTTTTGTCCACAACTCCGCATGCTGACAACCAGCCGTAGTAGGCGCTGCGACTTACCCCGAGCACCGCGCACAGCGTGTGCACCGGCCAGGCGCCTGCGCTCCCCCTGATGAAGCCGTACACCTGCTTTAGGTCTGGCGACTGAAAATGGCCAAGGCTTTTTTCTGTACAACCAACTGCTAACTAACTGCTAATGAAGTTCTAAAAAACAGCTTATCAAGCTCTTCTTTATTTAACTCAAGAGCATATAGCTTTTTCTCGATTTGTTTTAGTTTCAGGGCTTTCTGCTTTTGGCTACTGACCTGAACCTGTTCTTTTCTGTAGGGTTCTTTTTTGGTGATCATGTTCCAGATAATAACAGCTAACTTTCTGGCCGTGGCAATGATAGCAGCGATGCGCCCTTTCCGGAACGCAATCCTTTTAAAGAATGGGGTGAGTTCATGATTCTTATGATTGCCAATAGCGTTAGCTGCATGACGCAGAGCTTTGGCAATATAGTTTTTCCCCGATGGCGTACGGTTGCTGATCACACGCCCGCCACTTACCTTGTTGTTGGGCACCAGCCCTAGCCAGCAGGCAAAGCTCTTGGCCGTCGGGAACCTGTGCAGGTCATGGCCCATGTTGGTCAACAGGCACAGCACCGTGTTAAAGCTGATGCCGTTAACGGCAAACAGGTCGGTCTGGAAATACTGATAAGCAAGGTGAGGCAAATCGAAGCCCGGAGCATGTTTGCCCCTTTTTTTCCTGTTGGCTTTCAACTGCTTCTCCTCCTGGACCGGTATTTCTGTTTCAGGGGCATATTTGATCAGGAACTGCTCGATGACCTGGTCGCACTCCTTCAGCTTGTTTTCATAGAGCCTGTAGAAATCCAGGCAGGCCTCCAGCTCGAAGAGCAGCTCTTCCCGCCACCAGCCATGCAGCGCCCCGGCAATCTCCTGGCGTGAGCGCTTCACACGGCTGCTCACCAGGGAAGCCAGGCACTCTGGGTCGCGGGTTCCTGAGAGGATGGCTTCAATAATGGCCATGCCAGACTGACCGGTGATGTCGTTGAGAACCACATCCAGCCGGATGTTCATCAGCCGGAGTGCCTTCTGCATTTTGCTGCTGTAGCGCGCCGACTGCTCCACCAAATGTTGACGGTGATAATAATAGGTGCGCAGCTGCTGGAACGTGTCGCTGAGCAGCAGGCTGCCTGACAGCAGGCCCAGGGAGTGGAGTTTCTGTATCCACTGGCAATCCAGCACATCCGTCTTTCGTCCCTTCACATTTTTAGTCTGGCTGCCAGGTACCAGCAGCACCTCGAAGCCCGCCTGCTGCAGGGCATTGAACAAAGTCTGCCAGTAACTACCGGTACTCTCCATGGCGATGGTGGTGACGCCACAGATATGAAGATGGTCAATGAGTTCCTCGTGATCTTTTGTATAGACACCAAATTCACGCACATTTTCTTTCACCTGATCCACGGCAACCATATGGCTGCGAGAACCCACATCAATGCCGGCGGCATGCGGATGAATGACTTTAAAAGGTATTTCCTGCTTTCCCATAATTGAAAAAAATTAGTGACTTCAGGGAAGGCCGTGAATAGTAAAATTTTTCTGTACGGGATTCTTAGACAAGATCACCAGTTCATTCATCAAATGCCCCTCCACAAGAGGAGCATAGGGCATTCCGGCCCAGATTTTAGGAAGGACTTACCTAGTGCCATTAAAAGCGCGGGGCTCGCTGAAGTCTCGGCTAATTTAGGAATTATGTCGGAAAGGTTGTATTGGCTATTCCACAGTGCCGGCGCTGTATACTGATTTTAAAATGTCACGCTCGGTCTCCAGCTCCCGGATGCGCTTGTGGAGCGCATCTACCTGCGAAAGATCTGCTCCTGTGCCTCCGGTAGCTGGCTTGTCTGCCAACCTGCTGCGGCTTTTCCACTTGTAAATCAGGTTCTCCCCGATTCCCAGGGAACGGGCCACCTCGCTGACCGGGCGACCATTGAACACCAGCTGCAGCACCTCCTCTTTGAAGGCTGCGTCGTACTTGCGGCGACTGATAGCTACTTGTTTCTCTTTCATCTTGATTTGCTAAGGTAAGCAAATCCACTGTCCGTATTTATTGAAGCATCTCAGACAGCCTTATAACGGAGAGGGAGTATACTACCGGTGTCTACTCCTTATGGGATACCAACGGGGATAATGTACTGGATGAAACGGAGTATGAGCACTAGAACAGCTGCCATGGAAGACTGGTGTTTCATCCCATAAACTGAGCTTGAGTACCTGTTGTTCCCTGTGTGTGTTGTTTCTTTCTATCAGCCTTAGTACCTGGCTTTTCTCAACTATCACTCTCCCTCATATAAACAAACCATGATCAGTGGAACGAGGTTAAGCATACCCCGTAGATCTTAACAGACGCCTGCAAAGCAGTTAACGATAAGCTCCTGAAAGAACAATGAAGAAAAGAGAGATGAGCATTCTGAAAAGGGTAAGAAACGGATTCTGCCTTTTCCTTTTGGCAGGAATGGCAGCATGCTACGGAGGAAGGAAAGTTGCAGAGGGTGATGTGGTGGACGAAGATTTATTTCCGGCCGACCGTATGACCGTGACTGATTTGGGTGTGACCGAAAAAGTGGCTGTGGCCGACACTTGGGACGAGGTTGATTTCTTCACGGACTTTACCTCCACTACTTACTATGAGGACTGGGACGTGGACGGCGACAACTTCCTGAATGAAGATGAGTTTGTAGCAAGCTTTTTTCAGCTGTGGGACACAGACAACGACGGAATGATCGAGGATATCGAATTAAACAGGGCGGTGGCGGACTTTGGCCTGGGTGGGGCAGCCTGGGAAACTGACGGTGATGGCTACCTGGAGATGGCTGACTTTGAAATCGGCTTCGCCGACACAGGCTGGTATGATGCTTGGGACAAAGACGACGATAACCAGATATCAGTGCGGGAGTATACAGCCGGTGTCTTCCAACTGTGGGATAAAAACAATGACAAAACCCTAGATGAAACGGAGTACAGACGTTACTTCCACTGACATAGACTTGATGCTGTGGGCCTGCTGCCAACAATGGCAGCATAGGAGCAAAATGGCTGAGGCAAGCTAAAAACTAAGGAGTAACGGCTCAGCATGAGATGAGCTACAAATTATGCCTTGGAGCTGAAGGCACAATTCCACAGGACACGCGCCCTTGTACGGGCTGGAAAGGTTCGGTTACTGCTCTCACACCGCAGCCTGCCGCTAAGTGCCAAAACCATGCTTCTTCATTCTAGGACGTTGAGTAGTTCGCCTAAAACAGGTGTTATAGTAATTTCCAAGATTATTGATTGTAAAAGCCTATAAATTCCGCCTTTGATGGGACGCCTTTAAGCGGGGCGGTTTTTTGAGTTTTTGCTGCGCCCTGTCTTATATTATGTCAGGGAGGCGGTGTAGCGACTCCTGCTTGGATAAAGATTCCGTCGTACAATAAGTCAAAAGACAAACTATAATTTTCCCCCTTCTGTTTTACTTCAATACTGTTCATCCTTATTTTCAGCCTAAAATAATTGACATATAAATAGGCATTCCAAAGGTAATGTTGAAGGGGAAAGTAACCGCCAAGGCCATGGGTAAATATAAACCGGGATTGGCTTTGGGAACCGCCATTTTCATGGCAGCCGGCACTGCAATGTAGGAGGCACTTGCTGCCAGGATCGAAAACATTAAGCGGTCCCCGGTTTCGGCTGTCACAAGGCCGCTTATCCAAGCTATAAAACAGCCGTTGATCAGGGGAACCAGGATGGCGAACAGGCTTGTAAACCAGCCACTTTTAATAAAGTCATTTAACTTTCTTCCGCTTACGATCCCCATATCTAGCAAGAAAATAGCCAGGAAGCCTTTAAAAATATCGGTAGTAAAAGGGGCGATGCCCTGCGCCTGCTTTTCGCTTGCCAGAAGACCAATGATTAAGCTGCCTAAAATCATCATTACACTGCCATTGGTAAAAGAATGACTGACTAAGCTGCCTATCCTGGGGGAAGAGGAATCCTTTTTGCCATACAGCCTGATGAGAACTACCCCTACAATAATAGCAGGTGCTTCCATAAGGGCCATCACCGCAACCATATGCCCGCTAAAAGGAACGTTCTGGATTTCCAGGAAAGATACTGCAGTAACAAAGGTTACAGCGCTAATAGAACCATATGCCGCTGCAATGGCACCCGCATTTTCTATGCTAAGCTTTCTTTTCAGGATAATGAAAGAGTAAAACGGGATTAGGAGGGAAGTCAGGACACCAAACAAAATTGCCCATACAATCTCTAATGTAAAATGGCTGTGGGCTAATTCCCTGCCTCCGTTAAAACCAATGGAGAACAAGAGGTAAAGGGAAATGAACTTAGAGGAATTTTGGGGTATTTCCAGATCGCTTTTTAAACGGACTGCCACAATTCCCAGGATAAAAAATAGTAAGGCAGGGCTTGTTAAGTTATCTATTAATAAGTTTAGGTTCATTTATCGTGTTTTATAGTTTGCGTTTTGAAAAAGAAAAGGCTCTCCAGCTCCCATGCAGGATGTGTTATGAAGAAGAAAATAAGGAGAGCGGTGCTAATGGCGAAAATCGACCACATCCATTTGGTGAGCAATGAAGGAATCAGGCTTTGATTTGTTGTAGTCATTTCGGCTTTAGGGAAGGACTTGAAAGGGTGTCCTGGCAGCTGCCAAGGTTATTGATTTAGTTCTTTTAGCGTCAACTTCACTTCTTCCAGCTGGCCTTTTTCTTTTGTGGTAACCAAGCCTTTTATCCTGATCTGAGATTGAGTGATGGGTGACAGGAGCAGCTCATTGGAAAGAATGTCATCAGCTTGCCGCTGTATATTCAGTTTCGCCATGTTTTTCTTCTTGTCTGCCAGAGAGTCGCCTGCCATGACTGTGGCGTAATTATCTACAAGCAGGTCCCGCAATACCTGTTCTGCCTTAGTGTCAAAGCCTTTTTCCTGCTCCAGAACACTCTTTATGAAAGGGCAGGAGGAGTCACTCACAATGATGACCTCATCAATAGCCTCCCTTTTGAGGAAGTCCTCCAATGTCTCCACATAATTTATTTCCTGAAAGTTAAATACGGCTCCAAGTGCGGTAAGAAAGAACACCTCCTGGCCATATTGTTCTTTGATGAGTGACTCTGTTTGGCTGGCCGGGCAAATGAGAAACAGCCTGTTTTTCATATCTCTATTTCTTTAGCGTATTTCAAGACAGTTGCTTTGTTGACTACCTTCTCCTCTTCAACTTTGAACAAAACGGGCAGTTGGGAATAGTGCTCAATAATGGCTTCTGTCTTTGGCGTGCTCTCGCCGTTAAATACAAGACCAAGAACAGGGATGTTCCTGCGCCTTAACTCCTGAACAGTGAGCAGTGTGTGGTTGATGCTTCCAAGATAGTTTCTGGACACCAGGACCACACTTGCTCGGAGGTGTGATATGAGATCAGCAATCAAATGCTCCTTATTGAGTGGAACCAATAAGCCGCCGGCTCCCTCAATAATCAAATGATTCTTTGTTTCCGGTACGATAAACTCTTCCAGCCTTATGGTTACTCCATCTATTTCAGCTGCCGCATGTGGGGAAAGAGGCTGTGAAAACGTGTACCTTTCCGGATGAAATATTGAGGTTGAATTGCCTGTCAGGTTCTTAACCTTTTGGGTATCAGAGTAGTCTAGATCACCCGATTGGATAGGTTTCCAGTAGTCGGCCTTTAACTTTTCCGTGAGAATGGCTGAAACCACTGTTTTCCCCACTTCCGTACCAATGCCAGTTACAAATAGTCTCTTCATTCTTACCTTATCTTTTCAAATTCCAATCTCTTGCCTTTTGCTTCGCTGGCGAATTTTCCATTTGCATACACTAAATTTCCGTTTACCCATGTGTGAGTGACGCTGCTTGTGAAAACCTGTCCTGAAAAAGGCGACCAATTGCATTTATACAGCAGGTTTTGTGGATTTACCTGCCATGGCCGGTTTATATCGACCAGAACCATATCTGCATAATATCCCTCCCGGATGTAGCCTCTTTCTTTGATTTTATAGATCTCAGCCACTTTATGGCTCATGGTTTCGACTATCTTTTCCAAACTTATTTTTTTCTGATGATAGAGTTCCAGCATAGCAACTAAGGCATGTTGAACTAAAGGACCCCCTGAATTCGCCTGAAAGTAATTTCCCGCTTTCTCTTCTTTGGTATGCGGAGCATGGTCGGTAGCAACAATATCTAATCTGCCATCTATAAGAGCCTCTAATAAACCTTTAGCGTCCTTTTCGCTTTTGATGGAAGGGTTCCATTTTATTTTGGAGCCCAACTGGTCATAATCCTTCTCTGAAAACCAAAGATGGTGGATACATGCTTCGGCTGTTATGCGCTTTTCTCTGGCTTTTGCTTTGTTGTCAAGAAGGTTTGTTTCTGCCAGTGTGGAAATATGAAACAGGTGGAGGCGGCTGCTGTGCTTGCGTGCAATCTGCAACACCCTTTCAGTTGCTTTTACACAGGCCTCTTCACTTCTTATCAATGGATGGCAGCCAAAGGGTATGTTATCGCCGTATTTTCTCCGGAATAATTCAGTATTCCTTTTTATGATGCTGTCATCCTCACAATGCAGGGCAACTAAGGTGCTGGTTCTGGAAAATAGTTTTTCTAAGAAATCTGGATAATTTGCCAGTATCCCTTCATCATTGTGAAAGTAGAGGCCATCATCGGTGATGCCGCAAACGTTCTCAGTATCCGTTCTTAAGGCTTCCTCTAAGTTGTCTTTCCCAATGCCCATGAAAAAGGAATAGTTCGCAAGGGACTTCTCAGCCGCCAAACCGTATTTTTCTTCAAGCAATTCCTGCGTCAGCGTATTAGGAACGGTATTGGGCATGTCCATATAGGAGGTAACACCACCCGCAACGGCAGCTTTTGACTCGGAGAAGATGTCTGCTTTGTGAGTGAGGCCGGGGTCCCTGAAGTGCACCTGGTCATCAATAACACCCGGCATCAAATACAGTCCTTCCGCGTTGATCTCCATATATCTTCCTTCTTTTGGAGAAGTAATCTCAGGAGCAACCTTCTCAATTCTGTCTTTTGCAATCAACACATCTGCAACAAACACGCTTCCCTCGTTTACGACATTCGCGTTGCGTATAATAGTTTTCATCTCCGGCTTTTAAGTTGCTCTTAGGTCTTTATTTGATTTTCTAATCTGGTTATCTATGGATTACACAGGTCGCAGTACATCGGGTCCTCGCTGGTTTTTTGATGCGGGTACTTCTCTTCTTTCACGAATGCGCACTTCTGACACTCATATACATAGCTCAGTATGGAACGGGTAGGGTAACGGCACCATTCGCAGGGTAGGCCCGGATGAGCTCCGGTGATACCGAAGCCAGGGGTAGCGCAGTGGGGGCAACGTGAGCGGACTTTCTCTAGTAACTTCTGGGCTGCCTGTCCGATTACTTTCATCCGCGTAGGGTTCAGCATCGCCCTCATGTCCGTTTCCACGTACACTGTGCCGTGCTTTCCTAATAAATGATAGAAATAGTCTTTAAGCTGGCTCCAGTCCTGAATACCTTTTATAACCCCGGCATTGTCTTCTCTCGACTTGCGGAGTATCAGCGCATGCGACGGGAACTGCGCTCTTTCAGCAAAGCTTGCCAGCTGGCTCTCTGTGTGAACTTGTTCCCCTCCAAAGTTGGTTTCGGTGCTTAACTCCCTGACGATGATCTCCAGGTTGTTCTCCCTATCTATGAAGATCAGGATTTCCTCATCAGCATGCAGGAAGAAAAAGGAAGGATGGGGTCCAAAGGACCCCTCACTAGCGATGCCCAAGTCGCAACTATACAACTCCATTACCTTCAGGCACTTGTTCCGTACGGTGGTGATCGGATCGTCCTTTCTTTCTATCTCTCCGCTAAAAGTGCCAAACGTATCTGTGTCAAAGCTCTCTGAGACAAAGCATTCTACCCCAAAGGCCTCCTGAAAGAGGGGGACAATCACATTTTCTTTCTTATGCTTGGTAGCTATGAGCAAGCTCCTGCCTTTGAACATAATCACCGGGTTGACCTTTGGCTTCGAAAGCAACGTTTATGGTTGACTCTATTTTTAAGCTGCTGCTTGCCTCCTGCGCTTTTTGAATAAGAGCGATGATTTGCGCCCTTGCTTCCTCCAGCTCATTTACCCTTGACTCCGATGCAGTGTCGGGTTTGCCGAAACGAACTTGCGCGCTAAAATTTTGAAGCTTATAAAAGTTGATTTTACTGTTTACCACATCAAGGAGTGTTTCCTTGGCCTCCATAGGGGTGTAATCACCCATGATCAAATTAATTGTTGTCATAAAAATTGTTTTTATTTAAGAAGTTTTTGGAAGAATTCGAATAAGATTTAAACAAGCGATAATGGCTAAAGCTTTGGTAAGCTCCGTCAGTAAAGACGCTTCATTATTGGCTGTGATGAAAAAGCAGACAACTAATGAAACCAAGCTCAAAAAGATCCTAAATTGCTTCATTCTACTATAAATGTCGCCTTTCGCCACGGTGATCTTCCTTGAAACCGGGGCACTCACCGACTCAGGGGATTTCCCATGGTCTTCGGTTAATCTCATTTCGTTCATGTGCGATTTATTTGTGCTACAAAAATGACTAATTGTTTATATAAATAAAAATATATACTTTTAATGCGGTCCATAAATAAACTTTATGAACTATACATTGCATCAATTGCAGGTGTTCCTGAAAATCACCCAGACGCAAAGCATCACAAAGGCTGCCGAGGAGCTGCACCTGACGCAGCCAGCCGTGTCCATTCAACTCAGGAACCTGCAGGACCAGTTTGAGATACCCCTGACAGAGGTGATTGGAAGAAGAATTTTCATAACCGACTTCGGCAAGGAAATAGCTGTTGCGGCCGAAAGGATTCTGAATGAGGTTCATGCCATCAATTACAAAACACTTGCGTACAAAGGGCAGTTGATCGGCCGCCTGAAAATCACGGTTGTGTCAACGGGCAAGTATGTTATGCCTTATTTTCTGTCTGCTTTTTTAAAGCAGCACCGCGGCATAGAGTTGGTGCTGGACGTCACTAACAAAGCCAGGGTGATTGAGAGCCTGGAAAAGAACGAGGTCGATTTTTCCCTGGTGTCGGTCTTGCCCGAGAACCTGCAGGTCGAAAACATAGAACTGATGGAAAACAAGCTGTATTTGGTCGGCAACAGGGAGCAGCACTTTAAAAGCCAGCTTCACAACAACAGCATTTTTGAGGAGATCCCTTTAATTTACCGGGAGGCGGGCTCCGGCACCAGGCACGTAATGGAAAGATATATCAGGCAGAACAGCCTGCCTGTGATAAAAAAGATGGAGCTAACCTCAAACGAAGCCGTAAAGCAGGCTGTGATAGCAGGGTTAGGATACTCCATTATGCCCTTGATAGGAATTAAGAATGAGTTAAACAATGGTGATCTGCAGATTATCCCTGTCAAGGGATTCCCTATTGAGTCGACCTGGAACCTGATATGGCTAAAGAACAAAAGCTTTTCACCCGTTGCCAATTCATTCCTAGACTACATACAAAAAGAAAAAGGCAAAACAATTCAGGAATGGTTCGGCTGGCTTAATCAGTTTTGACAAGCGCACAGGGTCACCCTATGCATAGACTATTTGTTTGCCCGCTCCCATCTCCATTTCCCTCTTCTGGAGCCGCCACAAAGCCTCCTGATTGATCATTCAACCAGGAGGCTTTTGCTTTGTATTCCTGAACTGAAGCCTGGAGTAATTCAGGCGATGGCTTAGCTTAGCTTAGTTACCCTGAGTGATCCTTTTAGGCGGCTACTTTCACATCTCCTCTCCGTTGCATCCTCACCCTTGCCGCCTGCGGATGTTTCGAAATGGGCCTGTGAGCGTGCAATCCTGTAATTTCCAGCTGTCCTCCCTGGC
Source organism: Pontibacter qinzhouensis (assembly GCF_008017455.1). Classification (GTDB taxonomy): domain Bacteria; phylum Bacteroidota; class Bacteroidia; order Cytophagales; family Hymenobacteraceae; genus Pontibacter; species Pontibacter qinzhouensis. The sequence continues at coordinate 58,549 of NZ_VRTY01000014.1, forward strand.
CAATATACTCCTCCCGGTACTGATGCAGGTGCTTCATCACCGTGTGGTCCACGACTACGGTTTCGGAAAAATCGAGCACGAGGTGTTGCTGGCGTGGCAGGCTGTCAAGATACTTGCGTAATTTGATGTAGTTGCTGAACACTGCTCCATCCGACAAGGCGATGTGAAAGTAGTCTTTGCCTTCGTGCTGCTGAAGCTTTATGCCGGGCCTGAAGATACTTTTCACCGGTAACCCTTTCATCATCAGGATGAGCAGCTCGGCAGCTATACCAGCACCTATACCGATGAGCAGATCGGACGAGAGGGTGGAGATGATTGTAATGAGAAAGATCACCAGCTGCTCCTAGGTTGTGTTGACAACTACTGAATGATTTATGGCGGTAATTGTTTATAGCTTAAAAAGCTTATGCGACGCTACGAAATCAGCGACCAAGCCTGGCATCGTATCAGTGGTTTATTGCCGGGCAAATCCACTGATGTGGGCCGTACGGCCAGAGACAACCGCCAGTTCCTCAACGCCGTGCTCTGGATTGCCCGCAGTGGTGCCCCCTGGCGCGACCTTCCCGAGCGCTTCGGCCCCTGGAACTCTGTCTACCAACGCTTCCGCCGCTGGGCCCGCAAAGGCGTATGGCAGCAGGTCTTTGAGGAGCTACAGGAACCGGACCTGGACTGGCTCCTGCTCGACTCCACTACCATCAGAGCGCACCAGCAGGCGGCAGGGCAAAAAAACAACGGCAGCGGCAGAAGCTTTAGGCCGCAGCCGTGGCGGCTTCAGCACCAAGGTACATGCCTGCTGCGATGCCCTAGGCAACCCCCGCAGGCTTTTCCTCTCCGTGGGGCAGCAGTCCGACCACCGGCAGGCAGAGGATTTACTGGCAGAAGACAAACCCGGAGCAGTAGTGGCTGACAAAGGCTATGACAGCAAAAGCTTTGCTCAGTTCATTACGGAACGTGGCGCTGAAGTAGTGATTCCTTCCAGAGCGAATGCCAAGGAGCCTCGTCTCATTGATGAGAACCTCTACAAGGACAGAAACAAGATCGAGCGCTTCTTCAACAGAATCAAACATTACAGACGCATCGCTACCCGATACGATAAAACAGCTGCTTCTTACTTAGTTTTGTACATATACGCCTGTATTGTTCTAAGACTAAGCAGTTGCTCCAGCTCAGCTTGAGTATCGTTTCCTTTTAAATCAAGCAGATAGGGAGCTAAATCGCTATTGATCTTTGTGACAATAAATCTGCTATCCTGTGTATATCTTACTGTTGGAAAGATAACCATACTTTCATAAGATTTCTGAACCTTGCCTTTTTTATCAGTTGATATTTGCTCTATCTTGAATTTCATTTCCTGTAGATCATTAGCAAGTTTTACAACCTATTTAGTTTTTACCTCCTTTTGAAGCATATAGGGCATCTACAGGTATTTTTACATGACTCAGTTCCTTATCATCTTTATGTATGTGACCTAGTGCATAAATAAATGCACGTAATTGAACAGTTGGAATATCAAAGTCGCTATTAACTAAATTGTTATGATGCGTTACAACCTTATTGGGCTGCTTAGCTGGTATATATTAGAGTATCACTCATATGAATAGAAGATTACAGTACACTACTGTATGTACTAAAAGTGCATCTTGTACACCTAGCAAAAAATTGATTAATTTTTTGCTAGGTGGGAATCTGTACATGTATCATTAACAGATTCTGGTGGAGCAGACTTTATAATGCACATGCGCCCCCCCAGTTGCTGTAGCGCCTCGAAAGCAGGACGCAGCGTCTGCTCCATCTGCTTGGGATCCATGGCACGCGTCATACCGGCCACGCCTATCGCCTGCAAGCTCTGGTAGCGTGCCAGCAGCTCCGCCTGGGGTGGCTCCATGAACAGCACGGTACGGACGCCGGCACGGCTCAGGAACTCCAGCGGTAAAGTCGTCGCCGTAGTAGACCAGCAGCAGGTGGTGCGGGTGGTTTGTCATTAGTTAGATCCGAATTTTTTAACTGAATTACCGAATTCCGGGTACCGCTGTGCTGCTGCTTCTACGGACAAGCCTGCTACTGCTGCTTCCCATGCTTGGTTCAGGGCGACTACACCTCCGGCAGGTCCATCAGGGTGCGCCATTATGCCGCCGCCTGCCATGTACAGCAGGTCGGTGGTTTGGGTGCGGCGGTACGTTTCGGGGGCCTGCCCGCCCCATTGCCCGGATGATACCACCGGCAAAATAGAGTATCCGCCCAGCATCGGCTTCAGGCACGCTTCTATGGAGCGCACTACTGAATCATCGGATTCCCAGAATTTATTCTGGATGCCGTTTACGTGCAGCTGGTCCACGCCTGCCAGGCGCCAGATTTTCTGGTAAGCCGGAAACTCGATGCCCAGCAGCGGGTGGCGGTTGAGCATGCCCCAGCCATTGCGGTGCCCGTGGATGGCCAGTTCCCCCTGATCGCACACTTTCTTCACACCGGACAAGCCCACGCTGTTGATGCTCACCATGGCACAGGTGTTTCCGGAGGCCACCACCTTTTCGTAGCGGCGCAGCATGGTATCTACCTCATCGCTGATGTTGATGGCGTACATCACACGTTTCCCGGTTTTATCCGCATGAATGTTTATAACGCGCATCACCGCCTCCAGCCGCTCTTCAAAAGAGGAGTTAGCCGACGAAACCAGCAATTCATCATCCTTAATAAAGTCGATGCCTGCCTCGGCCAGTACTTTCACCATGTCAGCGGTCTGCTGCGGCGTCAGACCGATGCTGGGTTTGATGATGGTACCGATAAGCGGTCGGTCCTGCACACCGGTGAGTTTCCGGCAACCGGCAATGCCAAAGCGGGGGCCTTTAAAATGATCACCAAATGAAGGCGGAACTTCCAGGTCCATCAGTTTCAGGCCTGTAAACTGTGTGATCTCGTACAGGTTGCCCTGCAGCGTGGAAACCATCGCAGGCAGGTTATAGCCAAAGTTCTCCACCGACCACGATACTTCCACCTCAGCCCGGTTATATTTGCCGCTGGAAGCTTTGGCTCCCGGAATGGCAGGTTCGGATACGGTTTCCAGGTGGTTGATAGTTTCTATGCGAGCAGCGAACCGCTGCTTCAGTTCTTCGGTTTCGCCCGGCACCGCCACAAAAGTGCCGGAAGACTGCTCTCCGGCCAGCACGGCGGCAGCGCGTTCTACCTCAAAGGGTGTTTCTATATAATAGCGGGCTGTTATTCTTTCCATTGTTTCAGATGATGAGGGCAGTAAGCACCAGGCTTTTTGCCATAGGTTTGTGTTTGGAAAGGCTAAAATAACAACTGTTCGTAAGAAAAAATATTTATTTGCGAAATATTTATTTATATATGAATTGTTTGAATGGAGGAGCAGGTGTGGTGGCAGGTGCAGTTTAAGAATTATCCTTACATTTTAGACATTTTTAAGGTAGTCCTACAGAAGTAATGATAGAATAACAAAAAAGACCGCAGTAGAGGTAAAAAGGAGTGCGAACAACTTTTATACCATCATGAACAGGTCATGCTACTACTGCGGCAGTGTGAATAAAGTCAAAAATGGTAAAACCTACTACGGTAAAGCCAGGGGCAAGTGCAAGGACTGCAGACGGCAGTTTGTCTTTCACCGGCAAAACCGTAGCCTGAGTCCGGAGCAGAAAAGGCTCATTAAGCTGCTCTTGCTCGAGCGGCTTTCCCTGGAGGGGATCTGCAGAGTGCTGGCCATATCTGCCTACCACCTTTACCGCTACATGGATGAGCTGTACGTAGAAGTTCCGGATGACTTGAACGCACAGGTTTCGGCACAGGCAGAACTGCAGCTGTGCTGCTATGAGTGCGAGAGCGATGAGTTGTGGAGCTTTGTCGGCTGCAAGGCCAATAAGCAGTGGCTTTGGGTGGCCCAGGACAGGAGAAGCAGGCAGATCGTGGCCCTGCACCTGGGAGACAGAGGCGCAGCGGGGGCAAGGGGGCTGTGGGAGAATATTCCTCAACAGTACAGGCAGCAGGCAACTTTCTTCACCGATAACTGGGAGGCCTATAAGCAGGTCATACCGGCACAGCGGCATAGAGCCTCTAAAGAGAAGAAAGACACCAACCATGCCGAGAGGCTTTTCTGCTCTCTCAGGCAGAGATGTGCAAGGCTGGTGAGAAAGGCGCTATCCTTCTCAAAAAAGCTCGACAGGCACCTGATGGCTATTATGTTCTTTGTCGCTAACTATAACCTATCATTACTTTTATAGAACTACCAATATTTCTTACTTATATGTTTTAGTAACAGAATGTCGCTTGCCTCTCGCAAGAAAGGCATTTTGTTTTTGTAGGTTCTAGACCAACTTGAAAAACTTATCTGGCATTAATTTCTTTGGAGACAATTAAATTTAGTTTGTTGAGCCTTTAGCCATTTTTTCAATTACATCCTTTAATTAATACGAGTAGCGGTTGGCACAGGAAGATGGTACTTACAATAACACCTAAACTTTAGCTACGCCACAGTTTGACCCGAGACGTTATCCTTCTACTTTACATAATGGAGCTTATCAGCCGCCGGTTAAACCACTATTTTACATCTTGTAATTCCAGGAAATTATGAGACAGCAAGTACCAAATCATATCAGGACTAGACACACCTTATTTAGCGTTATTATACTCTTCATCGGTGACAGGCTGCCTCCACTCGACGATTCCTTTTTCGGTATTGGGAATAATGTATAGCTGCTGTAAGCCGGTATCGGGACTTGCGCCATGCCAGTGTCTAACGTTTGGTGGGCACTTTACCACATCTCCCTTTTTGATGGTTTGCCTTGGCTGCCCTTCTAGTTGGTGGTAACCAACACCATCCGTAATAATCAGGATCTGACCGGCAGGATGGGTGTGCCAGTTGCTTCTGGCACCAGGCTCGAAATAAACATTACCCACAAGGGTAGTAAAGATTGAGTCATTTTCAACTAATCCATAATTCCAGGCATTTCCCGTGAAGTTTTTTGCTGGCCCTAACTCACCTTTAGGAAAGATGGCCTCAACTCCATCATTTGCTGTTTTCTTTGAAGTCTGTTCGTTACAGCTAAAAGTAAATAGTGCTGCAAAAGCAAAGGCCGCTACAGATGCTGCACTTATGCGGTGTCGATTCATGCTTTGACCATTTAATTTATATTGATCAATTCCGTTATCATTTGACTGGACCGGATACTTTGGTGACATCCTAAATCCAGACCTTGCTTCTGTTACAAGGTCTGGACAGTGTGCCGGCTACGGGCTTAAAGCTCCTGGGCTGTTGGCCTGAAAAGGATCTCATTGATGTCGACCTCTTCAGGCTGGCTAATGGCAAAAGCAATCAGCCGGGCAAATGCATCAGGGGTAACTCCCACTTGCCCTACATAATCCTGATTTGCTTCCTGGATATCTTTTTCGCTAATATGTTCGAGAAGCTCAGTTTTGACGGCACCTGGCGAGATGATGGTGGTGCGGATGTTGTAAGGCTTCATTTCCTGCCGCAGGCCCTCAGACAAGGCACGCACACCAAATTTGGTTGCTGAGTAAACCGCGGAGCCAGAAAAAAGCTTATGCCCAGCTACGGAAGAGACATTAATGATATGACCGGACTTCTGCTGCTTCATATAAGGGAGCGCGGCGGCAATACCATAGAGCACCCCCTTTAGGTTCACATCGATCATTTGATCCCACTCCTCCACATTCAGGCGCTCCAATGGGGAGAGCGGCATAACGCCAGCGTTGTTGAGAACCACGTCCACTCGGCTAAACTGCTCAACAGCAGCAGCAACTAATCGTTGTACCTGCTCACGCTGTGCAACGTCTGTAGTTACAGCAATGGCTCTACCGCCATTCTTGTTGATTTCCTCCGCTAACAACTGTATGCGATCTGCTCGCCTGGCACCGAGCGCTACGGCTGCCCCCTGTGCGGAAAAGTGACGGGCCGTTTCTTCGCCCAGCCCACTGCTTGCCCCGGTTATGACGACTACTTTTCCTTCGATATTACTCATGCCTAAAATATGTTTTTGATTTAAATAATTTGGTTTAGTTAGATGCAGCCCTTGTCTAAGCGGGCTGCATCTACAAACTTCTTTAGGTCTTGTGGAGAACCGTAGGATGATTCAGGAGCAAAGAACGAGGCAGGATTATAACCCCAGGAGCGGTCCATGGCATACTCCTGTACCGGAAGTGGCTCGATGCAGTTAAAGCCTAATTCTTTGATGTAGGAAAACTTGCTTTCTACATCATGAAAGCTTGCCCAACCCTTATTGAATTGGTCATTGCGTCCGGCGAAAGAGCCAATATGAAATTGATAAATGATGTAGTTTTCGAATCGAGGGGTTTCAAACGGTGTCCAGGGAAATATATCAGCACCCTGCACGACACATCCGTTTCGATTACTGGGGTCCTTCCTGGTTAGCTCTGAACTGACAACGTCACGTGCCGCTGGATCAAGGTGCTCCATTTCGCGCCCATCATTGTGCTCAATCTTATACCGGTACAACTGCCGTGCTTCAACGCCTGAAACAGTAGCACTCCAGTAATCCCCATTCTTACTGAGTTCCTGTTCAATTATTGTATCATCTACTTCCCAATGTGGCCCATCCTGAACTACAACCGACACCTTATTAGCATGCGGCGCCCAGACCCTGAAAAAGTAACCCTGCGGGGTGTACCATGCTCCAATTCTGTCATTTAAGTCCATACTGCCTTTCTATAGTTAAGAGCTAACGAAACAACATTATACCTTTTAAATAGTCCTGTACAGCTTCCTTCGAAATGTGTTGGAAACGGCAGAAGCAGTGTTATAAACACTTTTACACTAGCAAGTAAGGTAGAGCTGCGAGGGAAGGAAATCAATACTGTTTTTTCAGTATTTTTAAACATAATTTTTTCGGCCCTTAATTATTCTATATAAAAAATTTATGTTAAACAAGAAGGGGCTGCATCAAGAATGAGGCAACTTGCGGTGTGGCATATGCTGTGTAAAATATAAGAGAGCCTTTAACTAGCGTAAAAGGCATCTACAAGGCGATAAAGACTATGGAAAATAACTATATACGAATTGTCTTATAATTTACCTTATGTTAAGTAAGGAGTGCTTTATGCTTGTTGCCTACTATGGAAAGCTCCTCTTAGATCAGCCTGAACTGTGCCAGCTTGCCGCTCACAGGTTTCCTGGTGTGGTAGTATAAAGTAAAAAGAAGAAACCGAAGAAAGCTTCATCTATCAAAGATTACCACCGGAAAAGCCCTACATAAGCCCAAAGAAGACGGAGCTACATCTGTATAATTTTTAGCAGATTAAACTATTGTCTCTTTGTAAGCAGAATTCATAACCAAAGCACACAACTATTGAAAACCTATATGAAGACTTGACTGTCATTTTAGGGTTTTACCATTCATGTCAGGATTAAGAGCTGCTACAAACCAATAGCCTATAGATAATTTGAAGTTCTTCCTGATACTTCCCCTGGAAAGCTGCACCATACTAAAGAGCATCAACTGCAAGCATCTCGCAAGCCATGAGCTGCACCTTTACACGGCCCCTCCGGTATGCGAGTAGCGTACAGGCACTTTGCGTTTTTGCATCAACTTATCTGTTTTGTTGTTCTTTAGTCTCCATATGAAAAAGCCTGATACGGCCAGCAGACCAGGCATCATACCGAAGAAACAGTAAATAAGCTTTACTGCAGGGCCGGCATAGTCGCCGAAGTGCAGCGGCTTGAACACCAGCAGCATGCGTTCGTTCCAGGGCTTGTCTCGGGCAAGATTTACGGCCTTCACCCCGCCGGAACTTAGGTCCACCTGTATGTAACTAGAGGTAGACCCGTAGTATGCGGGATCTGATTTGTGTCTTCCGAGGATGGAGAACGCCCCGCCTGCGAAGCGGAGGTAATTGATTTCAAATTCCGGATACTCCCCTCTTACTTGCTCAAGCACAGCGTCCACGGACATTATTCCTGATGGAGCATCCTCTGCGGCACCAGCACTGGCAGGGACAAGAGCGCTTTGTACAATGGTAAAAGCAATCCAGCTACCGGTAACACTTAGAAGTAGGTTAAATACCAAGCTCCACACCCCAATTACCCGGTGCAGACTGGAGAAAAAAGAGCGGCTGCTTTTAAAGGAAACGCGCTGCCGGAAAGAAAGTACCTTCCAAATGGACCTGCGGTAAAGGATAGAGCCGGTGATAGAGAGCAAGATCAGGGACAGTCCGCCCAGCAGCACTAGTATTTTTCCCGGTGTGCCGGAGAGCAGGTTGTAGTGAAGATCAAGTAGTACATGCACCAGGCGCTTGTCCGCACGCGCCACGGTTGCCAGTGCTTTCCCTGTTTGTGGGTGCACAAAAATCCATTTACGGATGCCATCTTTCCTGATCTCATACTTCAGTGCCTGGTTCGGGTCTTTAGGAAGCTCCGGCACCCGAATGTCACTGCCAGGGTAAGCCTGCAGGATCCGCTTTATGGAGTTGTCTATCCTAAGGCCGGCAGCAGGTGCCTCCAAAGTGGAGTGGCTGGCGAATTGTGCATGGTCAATCTCATGATGGAATACCAGCACCGATCCCGTGATACTTGAGATCAACAGGAAGATTCCTGCCAACAGCCCCAGCCAATGATGGATGGAGAAAGTCCTTTTCACCCGCTTCTTCAAAATCTTAGTTTGTATCCTGTTTCCTACAGGCAGCTTTCGCAAGGCTATCTTCCGAAAGCTGCCTGTCCTGCTATAATGATGCATTGCAAATCTATGCGGGAATCACCTAATGTCAAAGCTTATTTAAAATTAATCTAAATAAGCTCTTGCCTTTTTGTTTTTCAGCCTTACTTTTGTCCAACCAACGTATTTATAATTATTCTAAATAATAACTGATGAAAAAACTTTTACCACTGCTGGCCATGTGCATGTTGCTGTCGGCCAGTGCATTTTCCCAAACGGGCAGCATAAGGGGAACAGTACTTGATACAGAGAATCAGCCTGTGTCCTTCAGCAGCGTGTTCCTCAAAGGCACCAACACAGGCACTACCACCAATGAGAAAGGAGCCTTTAATCTGGAGCGGGTGAATGCCGGAGAACACAGACTTATAGTTTCAGCCATAGGTTTTGAGCAGAAAGTCATAGCAGTTACGGTAAATGCAGGAGAGACCCAAACGGTGCAGGTAAGCCTTTCGCCAAGCCAGCAGGGGTTGAACGAGGTGGTGATCTCCGCCAGCCGCACCCCAGAAACCATTGACCAAGTCCCCTCCTCCATTACCGTGCTTTCCCGAAAAGCCATTGAGGAAGACCTGATGGTAAGCACGAACATCATAGATATTCTCAGCAACAAAGTGCCAGGCCTTGCGCCAAGCACAGGCACCAGCAGCAACTGGGGCCAGACACTTCGTGGCCGTGCCATGCTGGTCATGATCGACGGGGTGCCGCAATCAACTCCCCTTCGTAACGGCGCCGTGGATATGCGTGCACTGGATCCGGATGCCATTGAGCAGGTCGAGGTAATAAAAGGAGCCACCGCCATTTACGGAAACGGTGCAGCGGGTGGTCTTATCAACTACATCACCAGAACGCCGCGTCAGCAAAAGCCTCTTAGCGCCCGCACTTCGCTGGGCATGACAGGTTCACTGGTGGATGCTGACAACAGCATTGGCGCCAGGGTAAGCCAGATGTTCTACGGCAAGACAGGCAAGTTCGACTATGTGCTGAGCGGTGCCTATGAGCAGAGCGGTGAGTGGAAGGATGCCGAGGGGGATGTGCTTCCTCCGGACTATGGCCTGGGCGAGACCGATTCTTACAACGGCTTTGTAAAGCTTGGCTATGACTTTACCCCCTTTAACCGTGTGCAGCTGACCTACAACTACTACAGCAGTGAGCAGAAGACGAACTATGTGCCGCAGTACGGGAACTACCAGAACAGGCAAAAAAGCACAGCCGTGCTGGGCGAAACGCTTGGTGTGCCGCAGGGCGTGCGCTCCAACCACAACCTGCACCTGCGCTTCTCCGGGGAGCAAGCCTTCCTCAGCAGCCGCTACGAGGCAGACGCTTACTTCCAGTCAGTGGACAACGTGTTTTTCTGGTCTCCTAATTTTGAGTTCGGCGGGCAGTCCCTGGTCTCCTCTGTAAAAAAGGGGGCAAGAGGCTTGCTCACCACGCCTTACAAAATCAGTGCTTCTGTTGAGGGAGATGTGACCTATGGCCTTGATGTATTGAATGACATTACTTCTCAACCGCTGGTGGACGGCCGCATATGGGTGCCGGAGATGAACATGCTCAACGTCGCGCCTTTTGTGCAGCTGAAGACTGCCATTGCCGAAGACCTGATCTTTAAAGGCGGATTTAGAGCCGAGAAAGTAAATATTGAGGTAGAAGACTACACCACGCTCAGAACAGTAAACCCTACCACAGGAGAGATCGACAACCCGGGCTTTGCGGTAAAGGGCGGTGAGCTGGGCTACAATGCCTACCTTTTCAACGCCGGGTTGCGGTACAACAAATTTGAGTTGTTCACGCCGTACGCCAGCTTCTCCCAAGGCTTTTCTGTGGCCGATATTGGAGTGATGCTACGCTCGGCGAGAGTAGACGATATCAGCAAGATCAGCACCGAGGCCATCGTGATCAACAACTATGAGGCAGGCTTTGTGAGCAAGTTCCGCAAGCTGAGGTTTGAGGGAGTGGGCTTTGTCAGCACCTCCGAACTGGGGGCAAGCGGCCAGTACAAAGACGGTGTGTTCGTGGTCATGCGCACACCGGAGAAAATCTACGGAGTTGAGGCGACTGCCGACGTTTCTCTGCTGGATAACCTGAGTTTTGGTGCTACCTATTCTTTTGTAGAAGGAAAGATGGATGTGAATCAGAACGACAAGTTTAGTGATGCAGGGGATGTTTACCTGGGCGGTGAGCGCATCTCGGCTCCTAAATACACGGCCTACCTTCGTTATGCGCTGTTTGAAAACAAGCTTGGTTTCAACCTGCAGTACACGGGCATCGGCGCCAGAGACCGGTTTGAGCTGAATGAGAAGGGAACTTATAATTTCTATCAGGGGCCTGTGGAACCTTACCAACTGGTGAACCTGTCTGCCAGCTACAAAATGAGCAAGAACACTACGTTCAATATAGGCGTGGAGAACCTGTTTAACGAAGATTACTTCCCTGCGCGCTCGCAGTGGTTCACTTCCCCGACCCTGTACACAAAAGGCAAGGGGGCAGCCTTCAACGTATCAATGGTGGTAGAGCTGTAGAGCAGGTACTAAGACAAACAGGCAGCAGCGCCCCAAGTACTGGGCGCTGCTTATACTGGCAAGCCTGAAGAGGCAATGCAATGCTGCCCGTGCCCCTCATGACCACAGTGGATTAGAATGCACCAATAAAAGTAACTAAGCTTTATGTGTGATACCCGGACGCTCAGTAGCAAAAACAACACCTACATCAGCCATTGCGTAGGCTGCAGGTCCGTCAGCCTTTGGCATAACAACCTTATTGTAAGCTTCACTCCTGAACAGTTTTTCGCCTTCAGCAACCTCATCCGCAGGTACAGCTTTGCTGATGGTGCCATGCCATTTCCGGATGAGCTGGAGCGTATCATGATACGCCTACCCCATAAGGATTTCACGATGGCTTTTACCGAAGCGGAATGGGTGAATCTAGGTGAGGTTGTTGAGGAGGCACTGTACATGCGCCAGATTTACGAGATGCTGGAGTAGATGCAGCATTTGTTAGCAAAGCGGGTTTCTCTAATCATGCTTTTACACCATGCACGTTTGAATGGCTTCTGATCAAGTATATGCACCCCTCTAACTATGGAAATGTTATTCTGGCTATCGGCGTGCCAGCCATTTGCGTTAGCTGAAAAAGTAGCAGCAGTCCTTCTGAGCTTTGCCGAAGATTTCTGATGCCAATACAGGGAAGACCAACCGGCATAAAAGCCAGCCGGTTCTATTAGTAGATTGCCCCTTAATTTACCGAAATCGCCATTTCAAAAGAAAAACAGAATATTACTTCCTTCCTGAATACTCTAGAGCCGTTATCAGAGGAAGAACGGTTGTTTGAAATTTATTATGTCAAGTTTAATAACAAAAAAACTTGACATAATGGAGAGAGGAGGGCTACCTTTGCGGGAACAATATGGTGAAGAACAAACAGCTATGAGCATCATGCAGCAAGTCCGGGAAAGAATTGAACAGGCCCATCCCGGTCAGCTGTTGACTTATGCTGATTTTCAGGTAAATGATAGCCAACTGGAGGCCCTGGCAGCGGCGCTCAGCCGCCTGGCCAGGCAAGGGGTGATCAACCGACTGGCAAAAGGCCGCTACTACAAGCCGAAGGAAACTGTTTTCGGGAAAGTAAGACCATCCGAAAAAGAGATCATTAAGAGCCTGAGCACTTCCAAGGGCAAAGTCAAAGGGTACGAGAGCGGTTTGGGGCTATACAACCAGCTGGGTCTGACCACGCAGGTTCCCCGGGAGGTGACGCTGACGACCCGCAAGCAACGCCGGGTGGCGAACGTCGGGAAAACCAAAATCCGTTATGTTCAGAGCCCTACCAACTTCAAGGAGTCTGACATTGACAAGCTTCAAGTCCTGGACGCACTGCGCGGTTACAAGAAGATCCCGGACCGCAACAGCGAAAAGACGATCCTCATTCTGCTGGAGTATATCAGAAAATTAGCCGAAGGCGATATGGATCGGCTCATGGAGTTGGCGCTGGACTACAACCCCGCTACCCGTGCCCTACTGGGAGCCCTGTTGGAGCAGCTGGGCTATGCACAGGTGGCGGATAGGCTAAGGCAGTCGCTCAACCCGCTGACTAAATACAAACTGGGCATTAGCGAGAGCATTTTGCCCAACAGAAGAGACTGGAATATCATATGAACCTGCACCAAAACCCGGAGGTGTTTCGGGACGCTATTACGGCCACAGCAGAGGCCCTGCAGATCAGGGATGTGTATGTGGAGAAGGATTACTGGGTGACGCTGGTGCTCTATAGGCTGGCCCACTCCCCCTACGTGGAGCAGGCCATCTTCAAGGGCGGTACCTCCCTATCCAAAGCCTATAACCTGATCGAGCGCTTTTCAGAGGACATCGATCTGGCTATTAACGCGCTCGAAGGCATGACTAACAACCAGGTCATGCAGCTGATCCGCAAAATCTCAAAAGAGATCACAAAGGACATGGTTGAGGTAAATGATCCGCACCGAGCCAGCAAAGGCTCCCGCTTCCGCAAAACGCTGCATGAATACGGAGCCACTGTGCAGGGAGACTACGGTCAGGCAACCGACAAGATTCTGGTGGAAATCAATTCCTTTGCCAGCCCTAATCCACACCAGCTGATGCCAATCAAGACCTACATCAGCCAGTTTATGGCTCAGCGCGGCTTGCTGGACCTAATCAGGCAGTACGGCCTGGCTCCTTTCGAGGTGAACGTGGTCAGCCTGGAGCGCACCTTCACAGAGAAAGTACTCGCCTTGGTGCGGGCCTCTTATGCTGAGAACCCCATAGATGAGCTGGGTAGTAAAATCCGCCATGTCTACGACCTGCACGCCATGCTGAAAGCACCTGCAGTAGTCTCCTTTCTGCACAGCGAGGACTTCTTCCAAATGATCAAGGCCGTGCAGGCCGATGATGCCCGCAACAGCGAGTTCCAGGGGGACTGGGCTCTGCATCCGCTGGATGCCTGCCTGCTGTTTGCCGATGTGGGCAGAGCCTGGAAAACATTAAACTCTGCTTACCAGCAGGAATTCCGTTCCCTCGTGTATGGCACGCTGCCTGACCCAGAGGAGATAATTGCCGTCTTGGGAACGGTCGCTGCACGCCTCCAGGTATTTGGAGGCAGGAAGAGTTAAGTCAGATAGGTAGCATTGACTTAGTGTAATTAGTCCCACAAGCTGTGGGATTAACTGCTCCTCAAACTATAGAACTAAATAATAAGAAATCGCACAGGCCGTGCACAGCCACTTTTCCTGGTAATACTCCGCTATATCTCACCGGCTATTGGCTGGCTTCGAAGGTAAGGAAGTGGTTTCCCACCTGTATAAGCGTAGGTTTTCTTATCAGTCTGCTTCCCTTCTTTGTATCCTGAGATTTCCAATTCCATGGCGGCCGGCAGAGTCTTCACCGTCGAGAAACCATAGGTCTGGGTATGAAACTCCGTGACGCCCTCGCCTCATAGGAATAGTTCTCCTCTGTCAGGTGTTCCTGCTCCTACTCCTACTCTCTTGCCCTCCGCCCTGTTATAAATGCTTGTGATACGCTTTGGAAGTAAAGCTGCTCGACTGTATCACCAACTCATCTCATTAATCAAAATACCAGTTTGATTTGTGAGACGGCAATTCGGGACCCACTATACACAGATCTTGCATATTGCTTACAAGCATCGCTAAAACGGTCGTTTTACGGGACAACTGCTGTCAACTTATTTCTGTACAACTTAAAGCTTAATTGGTCTTCTCCTGAAATAGGTTGACAAAAGTTATTCCGCCAAACGGCAGCTTTCTGGGACGGATAATTGAGGTTTTACCGGCGGATAATTAGATAGCTTCTCCAGGGTAAATAGCACCTGACCCTCTCCGGAGCGGACCATAGACTACGTATATTGATATCTTTACTTTCAGTATTAAAATGGGGCTCTGAATAGCTGCAGGACTGATGCTGCAAGGAGCAGAGAGTACCTGAAAATATCTTCCAGTAGGTCATTGTAATTCCAATGCTCTGATGGTATATTTCACAAAAACACATCGGACCTATAGCAACAGTGCCTTAGTCGGCAACAACAAAAAAGCAAGATGAAAGATTGGTATAAAAAGTCTAAAGAGGAAGTTTTAGCAGAACTCGGAACCTCTCCTAAGGGTATTTCAGATACTGAGGCAGATGTGCGCCTGCAAGAGCACGGCCCAAACAAACTGGCTGAAAAGAGGCAGAAAAGTCCTTTTAAACTGCTGTTACAGCAATTTACCGAAACGATGGTGCTGATTCTGATAGCAGCAGCATTGCTCTCCCTGTTTCTTGGAAAGACTACAGAAGCGGTGGCCATTATGGCGATTGTGCTTCTTTTCGGTTTTCTCGGGTTTTTCCAGGAATATCGTGCAGAGCGCGCCATGGCCGCACTGAACCGGATGGTAGTTCCCAAAGTGAGGGTGAGGCGAAACGGGGCAGCCAAAGAAATATCGGCCAAGGAGCTTGTGCCAGGTGATATAGTAGAGCTGGAAGCGGGTAATGTCGTGCCTGCAGATCTTCGGGTGTTAAGTGCTTTCAATCTCAAAATTCAGGAGTCAGCCTTAACAGGAGAGTCCGAGCCAGTAGAAAAGGATGTTGATCCTATAAACCGGGAGGATGTGCCGATAGGTGACCGCAGGTGCATGGCTTTCAAGGGAACAGTGGTAACTTACGGAAGAGGGGTGGGCATTACTGTTTCAACCGGCATGGGAACTGAGCTGGGGAAAATTGCAAACTTAATTGATACCGTTGAAACAGGTAAGACACCGCTGCAGGAAAGGCTAGACAAGCTGGGTAAATTGCTGGCGCTGTTCGGTATTGTGGCCGCCGCCGCCATTTTTGGCATCGGCCTGTTACTGGGGGAATCCGCTGCGGACATGTTCCTGACAGCCGTAAGCGTGGCAGTGGCAGTGGTGCCCGAAGGGTTGCCTGCGGTGGTCACCATTACGCTGGCGCTGGGGGGGCAAAGAATGTTAAAACGGAATGCCCTGATCAGGAAGCTGCCTGCCGTAGAGACACTGGGTTCTGTTACCGTGATCTGCTCAGACAAGACAGGGACACTCACCCAAAATAAAATGACTGTAACGGCAGTAGACCTGCCTGGGCAGACAGTGGCGTTTCAGCCTGGAGCCACGGTAGAAGCAGAGGGGCCGTCAGCGGAAGCCCTTGACTTTGCGCTTGCCGTGTCGGTGCTGTGCAATGATGCTACCTTCAAAAAGGGTGCTGGCCCTGACTCGGAACAAATGGTAGGGGATCCGACAGAGACGGCTTTGCTTATTGCCGGGGGGAAGAGAGGCATTTACCAGGAAGACCTCCTGGAGAAGCTTCCAAGGGTGAACGAGCTTCCCTTTGACAGTGACAGGAAAAGGATGTCCACCGTTCATAAAGTGGATGCGGCTTCACCTGGCTATTTACAACCACTACAGAACACGTCTTTTGTGCTTTGCGCTAAAGGTGCCCCTGACATGCTTTTAACTGTTTCTGACTCTGTGTGGGTGGAGGGGAAGGAAGTGCCGCTTGATGCTGAATGGGAGGAGAAAATTTTAAAGGCAAACACCAGGATGGCCCAAAATGGGATCAGGGTGCTGGGGCTTGCCTTTAGAAGAGTGGATTCGGCAGAAGGTAAAGCGGATATGGAGAAAGGGCTTACCTTCATTGGTCTTGTGGGAATAATCGACCCGCCTCGGGAGGAAGTAAAGGCTGCGGTCGAAAAGTGCAGGCTGGCTGGCATAAGGCCTGTGATGATCACCGGAGACCATCCGCTAACAGCCGCAGCAATCGGCCGGGAGCTTCATTTCGGAGAAGGGTCAGAGGTCATAACAGGAGATCGGCTACAGAGAGCCGACGAAGATGAGCTCTTGGTATTAGCAGAAAACACCTCAGTGTATGCAAGGGTGTCTCCGGAAGATAAACTCAGGATAGTCAGCGCACTTCAGAGGCGGGGGGAAGTTGTGGCAATGACCGGTGACGGGGTGAATGACTCTCCTGCGCTGCGCAAGGCTGATATCGGCGTAGCGATGGGGATAACAGGGACAGATGTGGCCAAGGAAGCTGCAGACATGGTGCTGCTGGACGACAACTTCACGACCATCGTGGCTGCCGTGGAGGAGGGAAGGGTGATATTTGACAACCTGCTCCGGTTTATCAGGTTCTCCCTTGCCGGAAACATCGGTAAGGTGCTGATCATGTTGGTGGCTCCTTTCTTCGGCATGACAATAGCTCTGCAGCCGCTGCAATTACTGTGGCTGAATCTGCTGACTGACGGTTTGCTGGGGCTTGGCCTTGGGACAGAGCCGGCAGAGGAAGATATCATGAGAAGGCCTCCCAGAGATCCGGAGAAGGGTGCACTGGAAAAGAAAGACGCTTTTCAGTTAGTTTTAGTAGGGGCAACCATTGCCGCTACTTCGCTGGGCCTGGCCTTATACTACTATAACCCCGCTGATCCAGAAGACCACACCTGGCAGACAATGATTTTTGCCACTATCGGATTTGCACAGGTTTTCCAGGCGCTTGCCCTGCGCTCTTCAGCCCACTCAGCCTTTGCCGTAACTACCAATCCATTGATGATGGTGGTAGTTGTTGCCTCTGTATTACTGCAACTCGCTGTTATCTACCTGCCCTTTTTAGAAAGCTTTTTCAGACTTGTGCCTTTACCGTTAGAGGACCTGCTTATTTCAGTTGCGGCAGGCAGCGTAGTTTTTATTGTTATAAAGATTGAAAAGATGGTGTTAAGAGATAAGAAGCCTTGAGGCTACCGCTCTTCTACTTTGATGGTATAATCGCACTGATCAGAAATGAAGAGGCTTAATACTCGGCTTGCTCGTACCTAATGCATAAAGGAGAAGTATACTAAGATTCTTTTGAAGGGGTTATAGACTGCGACAGAACTTGCTGAAATTTGACATAGAAAAATCTGCTGCTGCAGCCACCACACCTGCTCCTGTTTTCCGATAAGTTGTGACGTAGTCTATATCTAAAAAACAATAAACACGTTAAACAGTATATCAAACTAAGAAGAGTCTCCGTCGAAACCCGATTGATGAGTGATAAGAAGGGAATAGAGATAGACTATTGCCCAAACTACCGTGGTGTATGCTTGACCGAGGAGAACTGGAGAAGAACACTGAGCGCTCGGCAGACCATTACTCCAAAAAGAGAAGTACGATTCTGACTATATAAGAATCTCTCACCAGCTGAAGGAACGTGTGTAGCCCCCGTGCATGAACTAAGGGATATTGCCTGTACTGATGCAGGCCTTCCCCGTACAATATTTTTAATGTATCTGCCAGAGTTTATCCCACTATCATTAGAAGGCAAGCTCGCCGCTATCCTGGAGCAGGGCATCTTCCTTATAATCCGCACCCAAGGAGAGCATTATGTGGCGCTCTACGACATGAGCAGTTTTTTCTGTGAGGTGTGGCACGACACTGCCACCGATAAGGTCCTGTTGGCAGTGGGCTTTGAAGGCACCAGGCGGCTGGAGCCGTACCTGCAGCTGATCGAGCTGCAGGAGCTCTAACTCTCCGGCTTTCTCCCTTTTTTCGGAGCTCCGCCTTGGTAATTAGATGCTGTCTACCTGTCTGATGTAGCGGTAGCAGGTGCCTGGGTCGAAAGAGGTGCAGCCTATTACTCACCAGAACTTCTGTGTTCAACGCTTTTTAAGACGGGCAATGTCTCTGCTTGTTCCAAAATACCCGGTATTCGATACAGCATGTCTCGTCCTGCTATAGGTTGACACAAAGTCGACAAAAATGAAGGAAAGAAAACTAAGAGAACGGATAGTAGCCGAGTACCTCCTGGGCGGGTTGAGTTATCGTACACTGGGAGAGAAACACGGCATAAATTTTTACCAGATCCGCCGTTGGGTTCTCAAACACGAAGGGCAGATGAAGAATCCACCAAAAGTTAAAAGTGTCAAGCCTTCTCCGGATTTGCAAAGAGATATCCCTCTTTCCAATGACGTGAAGGAACTCCAGGCCGAGCTTCGTAAGGCAAGGCTTCAGAATGAGGTGCTTTTAGAAGTGATCAAAATAGCCGAGGAGGAGCTCGGTATCCCAATTCGAAAAAAGGCTGGCACCAAGCAATCATGAGAGTAGAGCAAAGGAGGCCTTCCTACGCTGTGGGGATGCTTTGCTCATTGTTTGGTTACAGTAGACAGGCCTATTACCAGCAGATAAAAGCCCAGGAGCAGCAGGCCCTGCAAGAGGACCTGCTCTTGCAGGAAGTGTTGCGCATCCGTCAAACCCAAAAGCGGCTGGGCGCTCGCAAGCTGCTGGTGATGATGACCTACTTTATGAGCGAACACCGGATAGAAATGGGCCGGGACGCCTTTTTCGAACTGTTGCGTGAGCAGGGCCTGCTCATCAGGAAACGAAGGCGCTCCAGGCCCCAGACCACCTTCTCCAGTCATTGGCTCCGAAAGTACAGCAACCTGATTATAGGTTTTGTTCCAGTAGCACCTAATCAGCTGTGGGTGAGCGATATCACCTACATTCATTTGCAAAGCGGGTTTGCCTACCTGAGCTTGATTACCGATGCCTACAGCCATAAGATTGTGGGTTTTTACCTCTGTGAGGACCTCTCTGCCTATGGATGTAACTGTGCCCTGGAGATGGCTCTGAGGGGAAATCCTATCCATCAGGGGCTTTTCCATCATTCCGATCGGGGGCTGCAGTACTGCAGTTCCGGCTATGTAAAGCTCTTACAGGATCATGCTGTTGCTATCTCCATGACACAGAAAGGGGACCCGCTGGAGAACGCACTTGCTGAGCGAGTGAATGGCATCCTTAAAGAGGAACTGCTGGAGGTGGTTTACCCTACCTTCGCTGCCGCACAGCTAGCCATAGCTGAGGCCATCAGTATCTATAACTTTCAGCGGCCGCATTCAAGCGTAGACATGCTTACTCCTGTAGAGGCACACGCCAGAACCGGAGCATTGAAAAAACACTGGAAGAATTATTATGCTATCAAAAAAAGTAAAACAGGTGTTGATGGAACATCTCATGCAGGACAAACCGTGGGCGAAAAGACTATAAGTGTAAAGCTATAGCCGGACATGGAAGCAGAATCCGGATGAATAACTTTTTAGGCATCATTGCTCAAATAATATCCAGTGTAAAGGGCTTGCAGGACTAAGTATTATGTGTAAACTTGATGAAGTATTAATCTAAACAACCTGTCAACTTTTCTGTACAACTCTATTTTAAGTGGCTAAATCAGAGCGAACTTGAAAAAAGCTTTTCAAGTTCGCTCTGATTTAGTTGAAGTGCCTGGATGCGTTTTTCCACCTGCCTTAACCCATTCCGTCTGCTTTTCTCGTTACTTTCTCCTATCTCTTTTTTCTTATACGGCTCTGCCTTTGTTACCATATTCCAGATAATGACGGCTAGCTTCCTTGCTGTTGCCGTAATTGCAGCTATTCTCCCTTTCTTGAAGGCTATCCTTTTGAAAAACGGGGTGAGTTCATGGTCCTTTTGGTTGCCAATGGAATTGGCCGCCTGGCGAAGCGCTATTGCCAAACAGGACTTACCCGATGGTGTGTGACTGCTGATAATACGGCCGCCGCTTACCTTGTTATTTGGGACCAGACGCAGCCAACTGGCGAAGCTCTTGGCTGTTGGGAACCTGTGCAGATCTTTTCCCATCGTCGTCAGCAGGCAAAGAACAGTACCGTAGCTGATCCCGGAAATAGCAAGAAGGTCAGTTTTAAAGTATTGGTAGGCTATCTTGGGAACATTGAACTCAGGTGAATTCTTACTGCTCTTCTTTTTGCTTTGCTTCAAGGCTTTCTCTTCGAGTTCAGATATTATGGTCTGCGGCGCATGCTTCATCAGAGAACTCTCAATCATCTGGTCACACTCCCTGAGGGCTTCCTCGTAGAGCCTGTAGAAGTTCAGGCAAGACTTCAGCTCAAACAGCAGCTCTTCCCGCCAGGAGCCATGGAGCGCCTCGGCGATCTGCTGTTGGGTCTTTTTCATCCTCACATCCACCAGCGAGGCAAGGTGCTGCGGATCCCGGCTCCCCGCCAGGATCGCCTCTATTATCGCAAGTCCTGACTTGCCGGTAATGTCACGGATGGCCACGTCAAGCCTGATGTTCATCAGCCGGAGCGCCTTCTGCATTTTGTGCGTGTACCTGGAGATTTGCTCAACCAGGTGCTGCCTGTGGTAATAGTAGGTGCGCATCTCCTGGAGCGTGTCGCTCAGCAGAAAGCTACCCGACAATAGTCCCAGGGAATGCAGCTTCTGGATCCACATGCAGTCAAGCACGTCCGTTTTGCGCCCCTGCACATTCTTTGTCTGGCTTCCCCCGACAAGCAGCACTTCAAACCCGGCTTTCTGGAGTGCGTTGAAAAGGGTCTGCCAGTAGGTCCCGGTGCTTTCCATGGCTACTGATGTGACTCCTGAGTCACGCAAGTGCTCAATCAGCTCCTCATGGTCTTTGGTGCAAATCCCAAAGGAGCGGACATTCCCCCTGACTTGGTCTGTGGCAACGAAATGGCTGCGGGATCCCACGTCTATGCCAGCAGCGTGTGGGTTAACGATTTGAAGTGGTAGTGCTTTTCCCATGGCGTTTCTTTTTCATTTTGAAATAGCTTCAGGGAATGTATTCACTAGTATAAGATTTTTTCTGTACGGGATTCTTCGTAGAGATCACCAGTTAATTCACCAAATGCCCATGCATAGCAAAGGCCTATACATTCCAGCCCAGATTTCAGGAAGGACTTTCCAAGTACCATTAAGGTAAGGAGCTTATTACTGAAGCAAACTCAAGATAAGAAAATTCTATCTGCTGAGGAACTTCAGTTGTCATGCGTATTTAACAGTGCTCGCTCTATCCTTCGATTTCAGGGCAAGAAAGCCTTAGTTGTTAACTTAATTTGTTAGTTATTCCGTTTATCCTCCCAAACCAGGAGGATAAACGGAATAACTAATTTATATCATAATTAGGCGGTAGTTAAGTAAAAATGCAACCAGTTTATCAATCTCAGGGTCGTTATAATAAAAAGTGTATAACTATGAAAAACCATTTAAAGTTAGTGTTCCTCTTATCGCTACTGCTTTTAAGCTGTGAGAAAGACAAGTTGAGTGAGACCTTGGACTTTAAGGACTTTACAATCGAAGTACCATCTAACTGGGAAAGCTTTACAAGTCAAGGTTACGATTCAAAAACTGGAGGCATAACGAATGGAAAGGATGAATTAACTTATGATTACGGTTGGTATGCGTATGACTTTAAGAATGAAACTACTGCTACTCATACTCGAACTTCAACCACGATTGATGGAAGACCTGCTTTGATAGTGAAGCCTATTGAAAAAGGAAAAGGTGTTATTGGTGTATTTATTCAAGTTGACAGCCAAAACAAATTCAACCTTTCAGGTCTGGACATCAAAGATGAAGATACTGTTTTAAAAATTTTTGAATCAGTAAAGTTCTAAAAGAACAACAGAAAACAAGCGCCTAACACTGTACAAACTGTATGTTCGGCTGATGCCTCCACATAGCCTGTACCACCCATTGTATACAATGCCTTCATTACCGATCATTTAGTGTAGGTAGAATTATTTATATAAGTTATTTCTTAAACTATTAAAGTGTCAAGAAGTTGTACACCGTTTTAGTGTAATATTTAAAAAATTCTTATATTGATATAATAAAATTTAACCTTAAAAAGAAGTATATTATGGGAATCAAACCAGGACCAAAAAGAATTGCTGATTCAACTGGAAAACCAGACAGGCGTCAACGAGATAATAGGGAAACGCCCAAAAATACACCATCACTAAAGCCACATAAGCATAAGAAAGGGGATTAATTAATACACCCTCAAAAGTGAGAAATTATCCTTACTCCTATCGTTAAAGTCTGATAGAAATAATATGGTAAGATATTTTATCACTTGCAATAGGACATGTCACAATAGAGATTTAGTATAAAGGGACAGTAGTATCAAATATCGCTTTTAAATAAAAAAGGCTGCAGTTTAAACTGCAGCCTTTTTTATTTAAGGTCCTAGGTTTGGGACACGACAGCAACCTAAAAGCAATCAGCTTTCAACCCTGTAGCAAGCCATTGGCAACCAGGTTAAATCTATCATCTTAATTGATGCTCCTCTCATAGTAGTAGCTGAGATGCCTCAGCAAACTGTCGTTTTACGGGACAAACAACACAATGAGATTATGTTAATTATTAATTTACTATATGGTATATTCGTTAGCCCAGTTCCGGTTATCTGTCAAAAACGACAGATAACCGGAACAGTCTTCCGTTTATACATAAGTTATAGCCAATGGTAAGAACCCAACACGTAATGAAGAAAATTTTCCTGATTTTGACACTTTCCCCTTTTTCCTTGCTTGCGCAGCAAAGCGACATAGGAAACTGGTTTATCTACTTTGGTGACAAAAAGATAAACAATAGATTCAATTGGCACCACGAAGTGCAGTATCGAAACTTCAATTTTATCGGTGATACAGAACAGCTACTGCTCCGTACGGGCATAGGATACAATCTGACCGAAAATAACAACAATGTTCATTTAGGTTATGCTTTTATATACAGCGAACCATACACTGCAGGAACCGATGACAAGACCAATTTCAACGAACATCGTGTTTACCAGCAGTTTATTACAAGGCAAGTATTTGGCAGAGTTTCTGTTCAACACCGGTATCGTTTTGAGCAACGATTTTTTGAGGACGACTTTAGACTTCGTCTTCGCTACTTTCTAGCAGCAAATATTGCTCTCAACCACAAACAAATGGAAGATAAAACTGTCTATTTATCAATTTATAATGAAATTTTTATGAACACAGAGCAATCCTATTTTGACAGAAACCGACTCTATGGAGGAATTGGATATAGGTTCTCAAAATTTGCAAGAACCGAAATAGGAATTATGAATCAAACCACTAACAATGTTTCTCGAAATCAATTTAATCTGATTACCTTTCTGAATTTTTGAAAACAAGCGGAAAAGCCGAAAACCGTTCTACAAAGTAGGCAAAACAATAATAATAAACGAATGAAAAGTATTAAAATTCTAGCTGTAGCTATTGCTACTACGGTAATGGGGGCTTGTAATAATCAGCCCGAACAAAAAACAACAGAAATCCCCACAGAAGTGGAAGAGAAAGTGAAGCCACTTATCCAAGAAGTTTTAACAAAAGAACAGAGAGATGCTTTGTCCCCTGATGATGTGATAAAATCCTTCAAAGAAGGTAATGAACGCTTTGTAACCAATGAATTAACAGCAAGGGACCATTCTGCACAAGTGAGAAAAAGTGCAACAGGACAATTTCCTAAGGCGGTAGTGCTTTCTTGTCTTGATAGCCGAGTTCCCGTAGAAGATGTTTTTGACAGAGGTATTGGCGACATCTTCGTAGGTCGTGTAGCAGGTAATTTTGTGAATGAAGACTTGTTGGGAAGTATGGAATTTGGTTGTAAAGTAGCAGGTGCAAAAGTCATTTTGGTACTTGGCCACGAACACTGCGGAGCAATTAAATCAGCTATTGATGATGTGAAATTGGGCAACATTACTGCAATGCTTTCCAAAATCAGACCTGCTGTGGAGAAAGTGAAGTATGAAGGAGAACGAACCTCTGGAAACCCTGAGTTTGTTCATCAAGTTTGTGAAAGCAACGTAAAAAACACTATTGAACAGATACGAATAAATAGTCCAATCCTTAAAGAAATGGAGGATAACGGACAAATTAAAATTGTGGGAGGTGTTTACGATATGGATTCAGGAAAGGTGACATTCCTTGAATAGAAAAAATGGCTATAACGAATAAGGTTTCGTTCTGTCTGCAAGTTCGAGAATTAAACCTTATTTGTTTTGGCTAATCGTATGCGATACGACCAAAAAACAAAATCTTTGTCAAAATGTTGATGAAAGATTTGATTAACATCAAAACGATTTTAGCCTTTTTAACAATTGATTTATGAAGTATTTACCAAACAAACTTTTTGTAACTGTTGCAACAATGTTTTTCTTGACAGCCTGTGGTGACATAAGCAATAAAGTTGACAATAAACTTAACGAATTACAAAACAAGACGGAGTCTTTAGATTCTTTAATAAATAAAGAAGTTGACAAGGTTTTAACTCTTGACTCACTCATAAATATAGAAAGTGACAAGGTTAAAAAACTTGACACTTTAATAAATAAATCATCTTCTCAACTTGATTCAATCTCAAAGAGAGGAAGTAAGTTATTAGAAAAAATCACCAATTAATTTTAGTTATATGAAATGTCCAAATTGCAATGTGAATTTAGTAATGACAGACCGCAGTGGTATTGAAATTGACTACTGTCCAGATTGTCGTGGAGTCTGGCTTGATCGTGGAGAGCTTGACAAAATCATTGAACGCTCTTCACAAAATGGTAGGAATGCACAACAAGAAAATTATTCTGACAAACAAAGATATCCCACAGACAAGGAACATCAATACAAAAAGAAAAAGGGATTGTTTGGGGAATTGTTTGACTTTTAAAAAACTAAAAACTATTCTAAACTCAAGTCGACAACAGAAAATTGACAAGAACCACTGGCTATAACAGCGGTTTGGCGTAATGGCGGGTGCAGTGCTTCGTATGACAGTTTTGTGGTAGGTTCAAGTGCAGCGCTTCGATTAAACTTTTGTGATAAAAATCCGCCACTACGCCAAGCCGCAAAACGTTGTATGTTACTTATATCAAAAGATATGAACAGAATTCAAGGAGTTTTGAAACTACAACAGCTGCGATGTTCTATCTTTATTGCTTTGGTTGTTCTGCTTCCCAGCAAACTTCTTGCACAAAAAGAATTCTATACTCCAAAGTCGCTATTAATCCCTCTTCACGACCAAAAGAATCAGCTGCATCTTTCAATTGGCAGAGGTGGTGGCTATGACTTTAACCTGTCATATGCCTTTACGGACAAGCTGGCATTATTTTCTGCTGCAACCTTCGATAATGACACTAAGAAAAGAATCAGCATTATTGGCGACAGGTATGATGTTGATCGGCATGATTTTGTCATCAAAGGTGAATATTCCGGGCAAGCAGCGCCACCGTTCCGGGCCAAGCGGCGCCACTTAGGATGAGCGGATTTG
>NZ_VRTY01000140.1 GCF_008017455.1 Pontibacter qinzhouensis
AAGCTTTTACTCGACCAATACCTGTAAAAATACAATGTATATTTTTACGCACTCCGGGAGCAGGGGGTGTTCAGTTTCACCGGAATCAAGCCTTCAGCTTACCCTCAATAACATGTCCAGTTTCACAGGAACAAGGTGTTCACTTTCAAACGGAATATCCATCATGAACAGATTGGGAGAGATAGTTACGGCCTTGCATAGAAAAATTACTGGTAAATCTGCGTAAGATCAATTAGTAAATAAAAATTTACAAAAACTGGTAGTATTTCATTTATAGCATAGTATGCACGATATACTAAACTGGTCTTTGCTGCCTGATGTGAAGAAGCCGTCTTGAATAGTTTAGGGAACAATAGGCGCATAACATCATTTACAGCCTTAATGCGTATTCTTATAATTTACTTTAATAAGGAGCGGCTTTCGCTGTTCCTAAGAAGGCCGATGTAGCGTTTCTGTTGGGAAGATTGCTTTTTGTCCATTTTGAAGGATTTGGCAACTTTCAACTGTATTTGCGCTTCTACCTGAAACAGGATCTATATAGATTTAGAATGGCCAACCGCTAGAAAGGTTCTAACCTTAACTATGAATGAATCTAAAATCAAAACCTAATTATGAATAGAACAGCTTTAATTGTCGGCGCAAGCGGAATTACCGGTAGCAACCTTGCCTCCGAATTAATTTCACAAGGCTGGAACACCTACGGCCTGGCACGTAATCCGAATAGAAATATACAAAACCTGCACCCCGTTACAGCCGATCTGCTTCGTCCGGAAAGCCTGACGGATGCACTTGCCGATGTAGCTCCCACACACGTGTTTATCACGAGTTGGATGCGAATGGAAACAGAGGCCGAAAACATCCGCGTCAACGCTGCCATGGTCCGGAACCTGCTGAATGCTTTGTCTCCCAAAAAATCGGTGCGGCATGTTGCCCTCGTTACTGGGCTAAAGCATTACCTGGGGCCTTTCGAAGCCTATGCCAAAGACGGATTTCTGCCCGAAACACCTTTGCGAGAGGAGCAGCCCCGGCTGGATATCGAGAATTTTTATTATGCCCAGGAAGATGAAGTGTATGCCGCCGCAGCTCATGACGGTTTCACCTGGAGTATTCATCGACCACACACGGTTATAGGCAAAGCCGTAGGAAACCTGATGAACCTCGGGACGACCTTAGCCGTGTATGCTTCTATTTGCAAGGATACCGGGCGCCCATTCCGTTGGCCAGGCTCTGAAGCGCAATGGAACGGCTTATCCGATGTGACCGACGTCCAGGTGCTGTCCAAACACCTGGCATGGGCAGCAACCACGGAAGCAGCCCAAAACGAAGCTTTTAATGTGGTCAATGGCGATTACTTTCGTTGGAAATGGATGTGGAAGCAACTGGCAGACTGGTTTAACATTGAGGCAGTTGGTTTCGATGGTACCATCCGTCCCCTGGAAGCAGAGATGGCACAGGATGGCCCGTTTTGGCAGGAAATTGCCAAAAAGCACAGCCTCGTAGAGCCGGACCTAGACAGGCTGGCATCTCCCTGGCACACCGACCTGGACCTGGGGCGCCCGATCGAGGTCATGACCGATATGTCGAAAAGCCGAAAAGCAGGCTTCACGGTTTACCAGCGTACGGAGGAGTCGTTTTACAACCTGTTCGAACAGTTGAGATCAGATCGATTGATTCCTTAGAATCTTGCTTTAACTGCTGCTTTGATATAACAGTGCTGGCAGTGGCTGGAATAAAGGAGAGGAACATAGCCGATTATAATCACAACCGAAGGGGATTTTACTATTTATATCGAACTAAAAAAGCCGCTCCACATTATGTGAAGCGGCTTTTTTACTGTTGTAGACCAAAGGATGGAATTATCGAACTTTATCCACAGCGATTTAGCTGTTTTGAATGATTATTTAATGTGTAGAAATATAGTCTGACTTAAACTTAAAGCCTGCTGAACATAAGAGCCGTAGTAAGCTATTTACTGTTGTACTATCAGAACATCTTCTTTGCCTCACACTTCTTTTAGTTGCTGATGCCTGCGCTTATATAAAAAGGAAATTTAGGGAATCAACCGATCTTTGCGTAGTTGGTTGAACAAGTCGATAAATGACTCTTCCGTTCCCCGATAAACGGTGAAGCCCAACTTCCGGCTTTTGGACATGTCGGTCATAACCTCAATCGGACGGCCCAAGTCCAGGTCTGTATGCCAAGGGGATGCGAGTCGGCTTAGATCCGGTTCGACTAGGTTGTACCGCCCGGCAATATCACGCCATAAGGTGGCATCTTGAGCCATCTCTGTCTCTAGGGGCTGAATGGTGCCATCAAAGCCAATAGGCTCCACTTCAAACCAACTGGCCAGGCGCTTCCACAACCACTTCCAGCGGAAGTATTCTCCGTTCACTACATTAAATGCTTCGTTATGGGCTGTTTCCGTAGTGGCTGCCCATACCAGGTGTTTGGCCAGCACCCGGGCGTCGGTAACATCCGAAAGCCCGTTCCATTGGGCTTCAGATCCGGGCCAACGGAACTGACGGTTCGTTTCCTTGCAAATGGTGGCATAGACGGCTAAGGTAGTACCCAAGTTCATCTGGTTGCCCACTGCTTTTCCAATAACTGTATGTGGACGATGGATGCTCCAGGTAAAACCATCACGTGCGGAAGCGGCATACACTTCATCTTCCTGGGCATAATAAAAATTCTCTATATCTAGCCGGGGCTGCTCTTCGCGCAAGGGCGTTTCAGGTAAAAATCCATCTTTTGCATAGGCTTCGAAAGGCCCCAAGTAATGCTTTAATCCTGTTACCAGAGCCACGTGCTGTACCGATTTCTTCGAAGCCAAAGCATCTAGCAGGTTACGAACCATCGCGGCATTCACTCTGATGTTTTCTACCTCTGTCTGCATGCGCATCCAGCTGGTGAAAAACACGTGCGTGGGAGCAACATCAGCAAGGGCAGCTGACAAACTCTCAGGGCTAAGAAGATCAGCTGCAACTGGCAACAAACCATCTATTCTAACATTTGGGTTTCGAGCCAGGCCATAGGTAGTCCAGCCCTGCTCTACCAGTTCCTCTGCCAGATTGCTACCCGTGATCCCGCTTACCCCCACCACTAAGGCTGTTCTATTCATACTATAATTACCTTTAATGAAATCATCTAAAGCTATTAGGTACGGTATTTAGCTTCCGGGAGCTAAATGCATAAAACAAATGGTTGCCTTTAGGTAGCATCATTATCTGACACAAGTAAAACAGAAAGCTCTCAAATACTTTTACCTGGATTATTCTTTTTCAAAAATTTTCTTCCGGTGGGTCAAGCCCCAATCTTTCAAGGCTTCGATAATTGGTGTTAAGGTGGTTGCATAGGGTTCTGGTCTATACAGGATCTTCACCGGATAATCGTCTATTACTACCCGCTTGATCAGTTTGTGCTGCTCCAGGTCCTTAAGTTCCTTGGCCAGCACTTTTGGGGTGATGCCGGGAATACTCTCCTGTATATCGGTGAACCGCTCGTTGCCTGTCGTAACAGAGATAATGATGGGCAATTTCCATTTGCCATTTATCACGTCGATTGCGTCCCGCACCGGCTTAACCGAGTCGAGACAGGACAGGTATCCTTTTTTTTTTGCCATAGCTCTATGTTTTAGGTATTTCACTTTCCTTTAGGAAAGTACTATACAAAGGAAAGTAATTAGGCTTAACTTTGCAACAGCTTATTCAGAACGTATTAAATAATTTAACTAGCGGCACTCTCATTACGCGCCCTTGGAGAAGTTTCAGTATGGGTAAAATTAAGCTTCACTAATAGTTGATATGGGAATTAGAAAAAAGTTAAAGCTGGCAGCCAATATTGATGGCCTTGGATGGAATTATGTGGGATGGCAGCATCCCGATATGCCGTCTGATGCCAGTGAGAATATCGATTATTATATCCAACAGGCTAAACTTGCCGAAGCGGCCAAGTTTGACACACTCTTTTTAGTTGACGTGAGCCATGTAGGCCCGGGAAATATCCCGCATTACCTGAGCATGTTTGAAGGCGTTTCCGTCATGTCTGCCATCAGTACGCATACCAAAAACATAGGGCTTTCGGTTACCATTTCAACCTCTTATGCCGATCCTTACAGTGCTGCCCGGCAAATCCTGTCACTGGATAAAATCAGCAAAGGCCGGGCGTCTTTAAACGCCATCACTTCAAACCCAGGAGGCATGGTGAATTTCAGTCGCGGTCATCTCGATAAGGCAGACCAATATCCCATGAATAAAGAATTTATGGAGATTGTGTTGGGACTGTGGGACACCTATGAAGATGATGCCTTTATCCGGGACAAAGATAGTGGCATATTCCTGGATCCCCGAAAAATGCATAGGGTGAATTACCGGGGGAAATATTTCCAGGTAGACGGTCCGTTAAACCTTAGCCGTTCGGTTCAGGGACGGCCAGTATTATACACAGCGGGTATGTCGCAAACCTTTATGGATCATGCTACAAGCTATACCGACGGTGTGTTTACCCATGGCAATACAGTTGAGGAAGCAGTGGCAATCGCCAAGGAATTAAGACGCCAGTTAGTTGAAAAAGGCAGAAGTCCGGAAGATTTTATTGTGTCCATCTCACAAAATCCAATCGTTGGCAAGACAGATCAGGAAGCATTGGATAAGTATTTGGAACTGTTGCGATTGATACCCAATAACAGCCTCCCGCGGCCCCTGTTTTTTGGCTCAGCCGAAAAAGTGGCTGATCAGGTGCAGCAGTGGTACGAACAGGGCGCTATGGATATGTTGATTCTCCGCCAGGACCACCCTCACGGCTTAAGGGACTTCGTAGAACTAGTAGTACCTATTTTGCAGGAACGCGGCATATTCCGAACAGAATATGAGTCAGATACGCTTAGAGGTAATTTGGAGATACCCAAGCCAGCTTTCAGAAAGATAACACAAAAAGAATAAACTTATGAAGATAGGAATCATTGGCGTAGGCCATATTGGTAAGACGTTAGCCCTAAAACTAAGTGCAGCAGGATATGAAGTGGAAGTTGCTAACTCTAGAGGCCCGGAAAGTATAGGCGCTGATGTGCTTGCTACAGGAGCAAAAGCAGTTACAGTGCAGCAAGCTGTTAGTGCTAAGGATGCTGTCATCTTATCAATCCCCTTAAACCGGCTTCCTGAAATTGCACCGCTTTTGGCTGGCGTTTCAGATGAAACAGTTGTCATCGACACCTCCAACTATTATCCAATGCGCGATAACAAAATTGACAGCATTGAAGCGGGGCAGGTGGAAAGTTTATGGGTACAAGAACAATTAGGGCGTCCGGTGGCAAAGGCCTGGAATGCCATTGGGTCAGATTCCTTTGCAAGAAAAGGTAAACCGGCTGATAGCCCCGACCGCATCGCTATCCCTATAGCTGCAGATCGGGAAACGGATCGCAAAGTCACTATGGCACTGGTTGATAACACCGGCTTCGATGCATATGATGCAGGATCATTGGAAGATTCCTGGCGGCAGCAACCCGGCGCACCCAGCTACTGCACCGACCTTACGTTGCAAGAACTGCCGGCTGCCATTGCCGCAGCTGAGAAGGCACGATTACCGAAGCGTCGTGATCTGGCAGTTGCAGCGTTTCAAGAACGCCTTGGCGATGCTACCACTAACCCAGATGCGGAATACGGTGTCCGCTTAAGCCGTGCGTTATTTATGTAGGTATATTATTCGTTAAACAAATTAAAAGGATAAATATGAAAATAGGAATCATTGGTACAGGTCCTATAGGGGGCACTTTAGCAGAAAAATTATCTAATGCCGGGCATCAAATAAAAGTAACCAACACTAGGGCAATGCCTGAATTAGAAAAAATAGCAGCCAGTTTGGGCGCCACAGCTGCCACCATACAGGATGTGGTAAAAGACGTGGATGCCATCATATTTTCAATACCCTTTAAAGCATTGAGGGACTTACCCCAAAATTTATTAAATGAGGTGCCAAAGGATGTAATAATAATGGATACTTCAAATTATTATCCTTTAAGGGATGGTGAGATT
Organism: Pontibacter qinzhouensis; assembly: GCF_008017455.1. Lineage (GTDB taxonomy): Bacteria > Bacteroidota > Bacteroidia > Cytophagales > Hymenobacteraceae > Pontibacter > Pontibacter qinzhouensis. The sequence continues at coordinate 6,027 of NZ_VRTY01000140.1, forward strand.
GCTGAACTGGAGCAAAAATCCGAAAGCGTTTATATTTCAGAAATATTAAATCGTCCGATTATTAAAGTGTTTAATAATATCTTGGAATACACCCTTAAACATAAAGGCAAAGCAGCTGGTGCAGCAGATCGGATAGCCATTTCCATAGCGGGCGATAACGAGGAGCATAAAAAAGTAGTTGCTCAACTGGTTGATCAGACAGGCTTTGATACGGTTGACGGCGGAAGTCTTGCCGAATCCTGGAGACAGCAGCCCGGCACGCCAGCCTATTGTACCGAATTAAATGAAGCCGATTTAAAAAGTGCACTGGCTGCCGCTGAAAAAGGAAAAGCTCCTGCCATCAGGGATTTTATCATGGAAAGACTGATAAATATGGATGCCTGGCCAAAGCCTCCATACGAAGAAATTTTAGCTGGAAACCGTTTATATCAGATAGGAACGAAGTAGAATAAGCAATAGCTAAAATTATATAAAAGTGAAAGTTCTGTGTTCCTACCACTTGAGATAACGTTGATGTAAAATTGACGACAATAAATAAGCAAAATGTTCCGGTAAATAATGTGTATATGGATAAACATAGTATCGCCTATTCTATTTTAGAATTGGCTATTGTATCGCAAGGGCAGAGTATACAACAGACCCTGCACAATTCATTGGCATTGGCAAAAGCAGCGGAAGAATTTCAGTACAAACGCATTTGGTTTGCCGAGCATCATAACTCTGATAATATAGGCAGTAGCGCCACTTCTCTGCTCATGGGTTATGTGGCTGAAAACACCACCAGCATTCGGGTAGGTTCCGGTGGTATCATGCTTCCCAATCACTCGCCCTTGATTATAGCCGAACAGTTTGGAACATTGGCGCATCTTTATCCGGGCCGTATAGACTTGGGTTTGGGTAGAGCACCCGGCACAGATCAGCAAACTGCATCTGCCATCCGTTCCGATTTTTACCAGGCAGCACAGGCCTTTCCGGAAGAAGTAGAAAAAATTCAGCGGTACTTTTCGTTGGAAAATAAAAAGTCAAACGTAAGAGCAGCCATTGCGGAAGGCACCGATGTGCCGCTGTATATATTAGGCTCCAGTACAGACAGTGCACATTTAGCAGCCAGAAAGGGATTACCTTATGCCTTTGCCAGCCACTTTGCTTCCACTTACTTACTCCAGGCATTGAAGATTTATCGCCAAGAATTTCAGCCTTCGGAGGTCCTGCAACAACCCTATACCCTGGCCGGAATAAATGTGCTTGTCGCAGATACGGACGAGGAGGCAGAGCAGTTGTTTACCAGTCTTATCAGAATGTTTGTAGGTGTGTTGACCGGAGCCAGAGATCCCTTGCAGCAACCAACAGCGCTGACGGAGGACCTAAAGGCAGTGTTGCAACATCCTTCTATCCATCAAATGTTGAAGTATTCTTTTGTAGGCAGTAAACAAACTGTAAAAAAAGGAATAAAAGCATTTCTGGAACAAACCGGTGTGGATGAACTCATTACTGTAAACACGATGTATGAAATTAACGCCCGAATAAAATCTACCCGGTTATTTTCAGAAATAATGAAGGAGATCAATGAAGAAAAATAGATGAAGGGCGTCATAAAAATCTAAACAAACTCAAATGGAAAATAATCAATATCCGACAATACTCGTTTTAGGTGCCAGCGGAACGATAGGTAAGCAAGTCGTAAAAGAATTGGAAGGTAAAGCTGTCAATGTCCGGATCACTTCGCGTAAACAGGACGTGGTGGAGCAACTTTGTAGTAAAGGAATAGACTGCAGGTATCTTGACCTTGATGATCCAAAAACCTTTGCGCTAGCTCTTGCCGGTGTGGATCGCGTATTCCTACTAACCGGGTACACGGTTGGCATGCTCACCCAAAGTAAAACGTTAGTGGACGCAGCGAAAAAAGCAGGCGTTAGCCATATCGTACATGTGGGCGTATTTGCTGAGTGGGATACGACGGATGCTCACTTTGCATGGCACCAGATGATTGAAAAATACATTGAATCGAGCGGGATTGCCTGGACACATCTCCATCCGAATATGTTTATGGAAGCCCTTACCAGTGCTTACCTACCAAAAAATTTTACCTACACCACCTATTGGAAAGATCGCAGGGTAGGTTACATTGCTTCAAGTGATATAGCTGCTGTTGCGGCAAAAGTTTTGGTGGATGGTCCCGGGCGGCACGCCGGTAAAGATTATTGGTTGAGTGTAGAGAGCTATAATGGAAAAGAAATTGCCCAGCTTATGAGTGAGGTAACCGAACTTGAAATCAAGTGCGAAGAAAAAGGCGTTGAAGAATTCAAACAACTGATTGAAGCTTGGATAGCCGAAGGTGCAGATAGTTGGTACGCAAGCGCAAACATCGAATTTGTTACACAAATGCTGGATGGAAGAATGTCGTATATGTCGATGGTTCAAAATGATATTCCATACATCCTCGATAGACCGGCAAAAACAGTTCGGGAGTTTTTATCTGAAAATAAAGACTTGCTTGTAGCCTCGGCTAGTCGAAAAGAGTAGATAGCTGAAAGCAACGTTGGAGCAATGTATCCCAGGTAAGCTAAGATTAGACTCTTCCGCATGTGTTGTTTCAGACTATAGCCGTTTGTTGAGACAAAAGTAAGGAGCACTTTGCTGATTCCTGAAACCTAATCTACAGTTTGGAATTATTTCCTTAGGATTCTTTAGTTGCTGTCATACAAATCAAAATAACTATGTAGTTCTTGAAATATGTTAATGAGACGAATGGAACTCCAAGCTTAGGTTGATAGGATTTGTCTGAGATTAATGCAAAGTGGAGAGAGTGGGGAGGAGGACCGAAAGGCAAGAGGAACAGCGCTAAAAATCTTTTTTGTTACTTTTCTGTTACTCTGGAAACAAAAAACCCGCTTATTTTTATAAATAAGCGGGTTTTTAAGCTTTACTGTGTAGTCCGTAGGGGAATTGTATTTCCTCTATTATATAACTGAAAATCAATACATTATAAGGTTGTGGTTTTTGAGGCTCACCGAATCACGCACCACTCTTTCTTTCTCAGGTTTGGCTGCATTAGCTTGGTTAAAAATAATGAAAATCTGTTATCGATCAAACTAACAATAAATTTATTATATAAAATAATATTGATTCCTAGGGAGGCTTTGTAGGCGAGATAAAGTGGGTACCGATAAATTAAGATGTGTTTTCTTCAGATAGAGCTCATAAAAACTATTCGTCTTCCCTCCAGTTGCTGACCGGAAAAGACCTGCTTAGCAACTGGAGGTGTACGGCCTAACAATTTTTCCATCTGTTTCGGAGAAGTGATGTAACTGTGTTTGTAGTGAACAGTTTGCCTCCGGCAGTTAAAAGGAGGGAGAGGAAAGAAAATCAACAAATGTATCAGTTCGCTATCCCCACAGCTTTATTAAATAGCTCGGCTATCCTACCAGAATCAACTTATCATTCTCTTCAACAGCATATCCTTTTGTAATAGAATAGGTAATGCCGGCAACCATGGCAGCTTCAACGTTTGCACCTAAGCGGGCGTAGCCAAATAAGCGCGAAGCTTCGCGGATCAATTCACTCTTAGGAAGACTTATTTGATTCGTCAATATTTTCCTGATGCCATTTGCAATCTCCTCAGGCGGTAAATCATCAGCTTCCCTTTTGCCATCTTCAGACTCACTTACCCTGAAAGCTGTATAAGATTCTGGATCATGTTCCTCTTTCCATATAATGATGCTTTTGCCCAACTGAGACTTTTGGACAGGTAGCGTCTTGATTATACTTTCAAAATGAGCATTCATCCTGGCCCCATTCCGAGAGATGCCCCATCCAGCTAATACCCGCTTGCAAAGCAAATTCAGACTGACAGGTGACTCTATATCCACTACCTGCATAATTTGCCGTGCGACCCTATCTCGGTTATGGTGTTGAAGAAAATCTTCGGAAGAACTGGTCATAACTGGCGCTAACTGGCATGCTTCATAGGCCAGGGTAGTTTGTGTAGGTGCTGGAATGGTCGTTTCTGTTGCCAGTTCCGAAGCTGAACCAATGGGAGAATACATAGGGAAAACGTCTCCAGTACCTTCTGCATATTTGGGGGTTGCAGGTTCCCCTTCATGCAGTTGGCCGCCAAGCAATTTATCCTCTTCAGCCTGCTTGATGGCTGTGAGAATATCTGTTAAAGTTCTATCCGGATTCTCCCACCAATCCAGCGACCAGATTTTGTGAATCTTCCAACCCAGCAGACGAAGCACATCAGCCTGTACAATTTCGCGGTCTCTGGAAGTTTTAGCGCTGTAGTAGCTGTAGCCATCGCCCAGAATGCCCAGGAGGTATTCTGCCGGATTGGCTGGGTTCACGACGCCAATGTCTATTTTGTAATCGGAACACCCGATGTTTGTATGCACCTCGTATCCGTTTTTCCTGATTTCTTCCGCTACTGTATTTTCAAAAGAAATTACGTTGCTCGACGAGATTACTGCGCGGCCAGGAAGAGCCGATTTACCTTTTTCGGCATACACCAGAAAAGCTTTTAAACCTGCCACGCCTTCAGAAGCGGTGCGGGTGATGTCAATCTGGTCGGACCGTAGAGTAGAGAACACTTTCATTTCATAACGCGCTCTGGACACGGCTACGTTCAGGCGCCGCCAGCCGCCTTCCCGGTTAATCGGGCCGAAGTTCAGGCTCACTTTCCCATCCTTATCAGGACCATAGCCAACGGAGAATAAAATAATATCCCGCTCGTCACCCTGTACATTCTCCAGGTTCTTAATGAACAGCGGCTCATCTGCCTCCAGCGCTACTTTCTCAAGTTCCGGCCGTGCTTTGTAAACCTCATTCAGTAAATCCTCAATCAGGTTTTGCTGTACCACGCTAAACGTGACGATTCCAATACTTCTTTTGGCCGTTAACGGGTGGGAGAGGCGCTGGATAACTTCCTCCACAATGGCTTTAGCCTCTGCCTGGTTCTGACGGGTTTTCCCTTTGTCATAATAACCTGCCACAGGTACGTGCTTTACTTTTGTCGTGATATCGTCCGTAGAAGGGAAAGTGAGTAATTGGTTGTCATAATATTTGGCGTTGCTGAAGGCGATCAGGCTTTCGTGCTTGCTTCTGTAATGCCAAAGCAGGTGATGAGAAGGCATAGAAAGGGCCAGACAGTCATCCAGAATGCTTTCCAGATCTTCCAACTCTATGTTATCCTCATCTACAGCGTTAGACCCGAAGAAGCTCGTCGGCGGCATTTGTTTCGGGTCGCCCACTACTATAACGTTGGTACCCCGGGCAATAGCGCCCACTGCCTCACAGGTCGGCATCTGCGACGCTTCGTCAAAAACCACTAAATCGAACTTGGTCGTATTCGCATCGAAATATTGTGCCACCGAAATCGGGCTCATAAGCATGCAGGGGCAAAGGCGCGACAAAAGATTAGGAATAGCGTCAAATAGTTTACGGATAGAGGTAGCTCTGCCGTTGTTCCGGATGTTACGTTGCAGAATCCCCATTTCAGAGCTTTGGGAAGCCTCCTGTGCAAATGACGGTATTTTGGCAGCTAAGCGTGCATAAAGTTCTTCTTTCGTAAGTTGTTCAAAGCTTTTGCTCAACTCCCTGAATTTCTTTATTTTCTCCTCAAACAGCTTCCCGTTAAAAGCAGACAATTGTGGTTGCTGGTCGATGATGTATTCGGCGCAGTAGCGGTACAGGCCCTTTTGAAAGCAATCTACAATATCCTCACTGCTTATGCCACCAGTTTCGTATGCGGAGATAAGCGGCTGCAACCCTACCTCCAGTGCTTTGTCTCTTATCTGCAGCCAATTGATCCAATCCCGAACGTCCTCCATAGCGCTCAACCATTTGTGGGTGTAGAAAAGGCTGTTGTTTATCCAATTAGCGTTTCCTACTTGAAGCGACGCAAAATCAATATGCAGGAGCTGCTGTAGGTCACTTTCGTTTTTGTTTATCTCCTGTGATAGCAGCAGGAAGTCAGATAAGGTTGGTTTGTGCGACCGGAGAAAAGTCCTACTACCTTCAGTGAATTCCTGGGCCAATGCGCTTCGCCATGCTTTAGTTCTGGCAGCAGTGTTCAGGATAATTCCCTGATGATGAAGTTGAATAAGGGTGGTGCAGCTGTTCAAGAGGGCATCCCAGTTGCAGGTCCCGTTCTGCCACAGGAAACCTAATAGTTGGGGCAGGTGTGTTGCCTTTTCTATTTGCTCCTGCTCCGCCTGGTATTGTATAATCTGTTGCAGAAATGCCGGGGTTTCCTGTTTGGAAAGACTGCCGGTCAAGCTAAGTTTTTTCAGCCCTTTTAAAACGTTGTTCTGCTTCAGAAATTTAGATAGAAACCATTTCTGCTCGGCTATGTTCCAATCCTGTAGGGCTTGCTCGGCAGGATATTTTAAAACTGTCTTATTGAACTTCAGCAACAGTTCATTTTCTAAAGCGTCCCGTTTTTTGCCATGCGCTGCCAACTGTATGACCTGCGATAATGTCTGCTCCAGATGTTCCACATTGAAAAGAGAGG
>NZ_VRTY01000141.1 GCF_008017455.1 Pontibacter qinzhouensis
TTTAAATGGTTGGCGTTAATTTCCAAACCTACGCAGGCTTTTTTGCTCAGGTCTACCTGCAGCGCTGCCCCGATGCTGGCCAGTGTTTCGGCAAGTGCCACAGAAGCTCCTCCGTGCAGCAGGCCCATAGGCTGGTGTGTGCGCTTGTCTACAGGCATTTTGCCGCAAATGTAGTCTTGGCCGCATTCTGTAATCTCGATGCCTAAATGGTCGATCATGGTATTTTGGCACCATTCTCTCATTTTATCCAGCACCTGCTCATTTTTTTGCATAGATATAGATTTGGTTTCCTAATTTAGGGGCTTATAACACTGAAAAGGCAAAAGTAGAAGAATTTTGAGTATTAAGAAAATATACCTGATCCGACACGGGGAGACTGATTTTAACCTGCAGGGCATTGTGCAGGGAAGCGGTGTAAACTCCTCCCTTAACGCTACCGGCCGCAAACAGGCCGCACATTTTTTCGATAAATACAAAGATATACGCTTCGATAAAGTGTACACCTCGGTGCTGCAGCGCAGCATACAGTCGGTGCAGGGTTTTATAGACCTGGGTATTCCGCATGAGCAGTACGAAGGCCTGAACGAGATTTGCTGGGGCACCCGCGAAGGCACCCTGATAACACCGGAAGAAGATGCCTATTACTATGACCTGCTCAGCCGCTGGACCGCAGGCGGAACCTCCGAATGCATTGAAGGAGGAGAGAGCCCCGAGCTGGTGGCAGCACGGCAGCTGCCGGTTATTGAGCTACTGAAAAGCCGCCCCGAAGAAGAAACAGTTTTAATTTGCATGCACGGCAGAGCTATGCGTATATTGCTTTGCAATTTGCTCAATTACCCACTCAGCTGCATGGACCAGTTCGAGCACCAGAACCTGTGCCTCTACGAGCTGGATTATACCGGTTCTATGTTCGCTGTAAAAAAATACTGCGATGTGGCGCACCTCGAAGAGCTGGCTAAATAATGGTAGTTTAGGAGTAGCTGAACAAAATGTGAAGTATAGTTTGAATAAAATATTTTTAAATCTAATTTTGGGCTGATTAAAAAAAGACCTTTGGGCGAAAAAACAACACGATAATATATGGCTGAAGTTATAAAAATGCCCAAGATGAGTGACACAATGACGGAGGGGGTGATCGCATCTTGGCTAAAGAAAGTTGGCGATAGCGTTAGTTCCGGCGACATCCTGGCAGAAGTAGAGACTGACAAAGCGACAATGGAGCTGGAGTCTTACGAAGATGGTACACTCCTGTACATTGGTCCGAAAGATGGCGATTCTGTGCCTGTAGATGCAGTTATTGCCATTCTTGGGGAAAAAGGTGAAGATATTTCAGGCTTGTTGTCTGAGATTGAAGGCGGCGGAGCACCTGCTGCAAAAGAGGAGGCAAAGCCGGAGGAGAAAAAAGAAGAAGCTGCTCCCGCTAAAAAAGAAGCGCCTGCACCTAAAAAAGCTGCTGTAGACACCTCCAACATTAAGGCTTCTGTTATAAAGATGCCGAAAATGAGCGACACCATGACTGAAGGTGTACTGGTATCGTGGCTGAAAAAAGAAGGCGACAAAGTAAGCGCCGGCGACATTCTGGCTGAGGTAGAAACCGACAAGGCCACCATGGAGCTTGAAGCGTACGAAGATGGCACCTTACTTTTCATTGGAGTAAAAGAAGGCGACTCGGTGCCTGTAGATGCTACCATTGCCGTAATTGGCGAAGAAGGTGCAGATTACAAAGCGCTGCTCGACGCAGATTCTTCTGCATTAAGCGACAGCGAAGAAAATGCCACCACAGATGAAGATATCGAAGCCCGTGCCGAAACAGTAGGTGCAGAAGAAACATCTGGTACTGCTGAACAGGAAACTTCTGGTGAGAACGGTCGCGTTAAAGCTTCGCCTCTTGCTAAAAAAGTAGCTCAGGAAAAAGGTCTTAAACTATCTCAGATCAAAGGTTCCGGCGAAGGCGGCCGCATAGTGCTGCGCGACGTGGAGAACTTTAAACCTTCTGCTGCTCCTCAGGAGGCTGCTCCGGCACCTAAAGGCGCACCGGCTCCTAAAGCAGCTCCGGCTGCTCTGCCTGGTGTTCCAACCGAAGAGTACGAAGAAGTAAACGTATCGCAGATGCGCAAGGTAATTGCCCGCCGTCTGTCAGAAAGCTTGTTCACAGCTCCTCATTTCTTCCTGACCATGTCTATTAACATGGACAAAGCCATGGAAGCACGTGTTAGCATGAACGAAGTTTCTCCGGTTAAACTCTCTTTCAACGACCTTGTTCTGAAAGCGGCTGCTGTAGCGTTGCGTCAGCACCCGGCTGTTAACTCTTCCTGGTTAGGCGACAAAATTCGCTACAACAAGCACATTAACATTGGTGTGGCTGTGGCAGTAGAAGAAGGTCTGCTGGTGCCAGTGGTACGTAATGCCGACTTTAAATCGCTTTCTGCTATTTCTTCGGAAGTGAAAGAACTCGGTGGCAAAGCGAAGAGCAAGAAACTGCAGCCAGCTGAAATGGAAGGCAGCACGTTCTCCATCTCTAACCTGGGTATGTTCGGCATCGATGAGTTCACGGCCATCATAAACCCGCCAAATGCCTGTATATTGGCAGTAGGTGGTATTTCGCAGGTGCCTGTGGTGAAGAACGGAGAGATCAAGATCGGTAACATCATGAAGGTTACCTTGTCTTGCGACCACCGCGTAGTAGATGGCGCTGTAGGATCAGCCTTCCTGCAAACTTTCAAGAACCTGTTAGAGAACCCTGTCAGGATTCTGGTGTAAGCCTAAATTATTCTAATGAAAAAGGCCTTCCAACAATTTGGGAGGCCTTTTTTGTTAAGGGTTGAGGTGAAAAATTTCTTTATGTTTTGAATGTATACCAATTATAATTCACGCTGCTGCTCTACCACAACCTTTAAAGGAACTTCATTAACGAGTACCTCCTGTAACACAGCCTCACCTTCTTTTACACGAACCAGAGCGTAAGTCAGCTGCGTACTATCCTGCTGCAGAGTTCTATAAGCTACTTCAGCCTCGTAGGCTTTTGATTCTTCCATATAATACCTGTCGAATGGCAATTGGAAAAACACATGGTTGCGCCCACTGTGGTGCGACACGTACTCTACTTTGCCAGCAATATAGTCTGTTGTTGCTGCCGGACGTTCAGGCGAGATGCCGCTGATTGTGGTAAAACCCTGCGTGTCTGTTTTTAGATGCAGGTAAATGCTACATCCCCTTTTCCAGGCTTCGGCATTATTTACAGGGAAGTTGTTTTCTTTGAAATCCAGGGATACATACTTTCCTCTGAATGGGTCATACGGATCGATAGGCGCTGTCAGGAATTTAAACTCTTTGCCATTCTGCAGAATATCTTCTTTGTTCCGTATCATGCTGACAGGGATGTATAGCTGGGCCAGGCAAACCAGTATAAACACCGGGAGGAGGAAGTTCTTAAGCTTCATAAGTATTCCGTTTTTTAAGCATAAAAAAGTTAGCAAAGAAAAAGCCCGTGCCGACCAGCACAAACAACAGCCCCCGCATCACAAAGCTTAAATTTGAATCGAAAAATCGAAGTAGAATTAAGGCCGTAATAAAAAGCAATCCGAGGTTCAGCAGGCCTAAACTATCTTTTCTGGCACCTGCTCTGATCGTATACAACCCAATGGCAAGCACAAGTATGTTGGTTAAGATGGTGGCAGCTATAACAGAAACATGCGCCAGGGCAAAAAACAGGATAAAAAACAAGAAGACATACTCCATTGGATGAAGGCCCTGCCGCTTCTGCCACTTGTAAAGCAACAGCGCTACGGCTGCGCCAGTAAGAAGTATGGCAGCTATAAGTTCAGGTGCTAAAAAAACTATTTCAAAGCGGCTTACATTTACCCAAAGCAGCTTAAAAGTAAAGGCTAGTAAAACGCCTGCACTGCCCAGGTATCCTAAAAATAAATAGCCATTGCTTCGTAGAGGCAAATCTTTTAAAGTGCCAGTATTTCCAACTAAACTAAAAATGCCGAGCAGACTCATATAAGCGATAAACAGCACTTCCTGCGTAGCATGAAGCAAAGTGGTAAGGCCCAGGAGCAGAGAGAGCGGAAGGAGCCAATGATGGAATACGGCAACATTACTGTTTGGGCGCAGCAGGAACAACTGCCTGTAATATGGCACAAGCAACAGGAGCAAAGGCCAGTAGCCATAGGCCAGATTAGAATCATAACTTCCAAAACCACTTTCGAGGGCGAACAATGTGATGCCAGCCAGGTACAGCAGGGAGGCAAAAGAGGAGGAAAGCAGGTACACGAGCGGCAGGCAAAGCAGCATCCAGGTCAGGAGAAAGCTACTTAAGTTTCCCGGAATGTGATACACCTGGCTCACCAAGGCCATAGTTGCCCCCACCGAAAAGAAAAGGAGGGTGGCAGTGCTCTCGCGCCAGGCGCTGCTCGTTCTCTTTTTGAAAAGTGTATAACCGGCGAGGCCCTGGCTGATCAGCAGGGGCAGGAACACCAACATTGTTTTTACGCTGCGGCTCAGGTCATCCCAGTTATGCGCTATTATCAAAATAATGCCTAAGCCGATCAGGAGTGCGCCCAGAATGCCGGATACAAGCAATAGCCTGTTCGGAGCCTGCACTGCTTTGGCAGCATAATATGCCCGAATGTCATCAGCAGTTTGTGGTGTAATTACCCCGGCTTGTACCAGCTCAGGTAGATCTTTTGTCATGGGAGGAACAAATTAAAAATCGTTTTCACCTACAAAAGGTACAGAAAATTTAATTTAAAAAACCAGCTGTATCTGTTTACCAGATCTAGATTCACTGTTAAAGTCTTTCCTTGCATAACGGAAGCAGCTGACGGTGCATATACCCTTGACCTTTTTTCGATGAAAATACTTTGGAAGGGCCAATTCATTTAAATAATTTATAAGATTCAGAACTTTTGGGAAGAATAGAGGGGCGGACTTCTAAAACTAATTCCCCTGTAGCTCATTTCTTCGGTCAATTTGGCACATTTGCCACCATTGGCTTTTTATTTGAAGGAACCGTAGCTTTACAAGAAAGAATTACCTGGAGATCAGAAGAACCTGACCTTTCGTACATCGAAACAAAAAATTATGACCAAGATAAGATCGACTACCGTGCTGGGTGTGTACCATAATGGCGAAGTAGCGCTGGGTGCAGATGGCCAGGCCACCATGGACAAACATATTGCCAAGAGTAATGTAAAAAAAATAAGGAAGCTGCTCGACGGTAAAATCGTGACAGGCTTTGCAGGCTCCACTGCCGATGCCTTTACACTGCTGGAGCGCTTCGAGGAAAAGCTCAATTCGTATAACAGCAACATGAAGCGCGCGGCCATAGAGCTTGCCAAAGACTGGCGCAAAGACCAGTACCTGCGCAAGCTCGAAGCCATGATGGTGGTTGCCAACAAAAATGAATTGCTCATTATTTCCGGCACAGGCGATGTGCTGGAGCCCGATAACGAAATTGCAGCCATCGGCTCCGGCAGCATGTTTGCCCATGCGGCCGCACTGGCACTTAAAAAGCACGCACCACATTTATCGGCAGAAGAAATGGTGCGCGAAGCCCTGACTATTGCAGCCGATATCTGTATTTACACCAACCACAACCTGATAATAGAGAAACCGGCCGAGTAACAGTTTAGGCGCATGAAAGGGTTTATGAATTGCTTTGCCTGAAAATTTTATTTTCGCGGAAGTATAAAATCAAGTCCTGAAAAACGTTTCTCAACTGAATCTGAAGGATAATAATCTGACATAGGAATTCCCGGCGCAGGCCGGTTTGCGAACTGCAGCAGTTTATGAACCGTAAGAGCTATATACTATTTAATTTTTAACTTGCGGACTCTGGCCACCTTTATGGGCTGGCTTAATGTAAACAAACATGGACGTAACAAATTTCTTAAAGAAACATTACAAGCACTTCAACGCTGCCTCTCTGATAGATGCTGCAGAAGGGTACAAGGCGCACCTGAACAATGGTGGCAAAATGCTCGTGACACTGGCCGGCGCCATGTCAACAGCTGAGTTAGGCATTATCCTGGCCGAGATGATCCGGCAGGATAAGGTACATGCTATATCGTGTACAGGAGCTAACCTGGAGGAAGACATCTTTAACCTGGTAGCGCACGACTTTTATGAGCGCGTGCCGCATTACCGCGAGCTCTCTGCCGCTGATGAAGAAGAACTGCTGAGCCGCCACCTGAACCGGGTAACCGATACCTGCATTCCGGAAGAGGAAGCTATGCGCCGCCTGGAGCATGTGGTGCTGAAGTACTGGGAAAAAGCCGATAAGGCTGGCGAATCTTACTTCCCGCACGAGTTCTTTTACCAGATCCTGCTTTCCGGCGACCTGGAGCAGTATTACCAGATAGATCCTAAAAATAGCTGGATGCTGGAAGCTGCCAAAAAGAACCTGCCTATTTTTGTACCAGGCTGGGAAGACTCCACACTCGGCAACATATTTACCGGGCACGTTATAAGTGGCGACATCAAGAATGTGCATACGGTTAAAACCGGTATTCAGTACATGATGGAGCTGGCAGATTACTACACCAAAACCGCCACAGATGAGTCTACTATAGGCTTCTTCCAGGTAGGCGGTGGTATAGCAGGCGATTTCCCGATTTGCGTGGTACCGATGCTGCACCAGGACCTGCAGCGCACCGGTGTGCCTTTGTGGGGCTACTTTGCACAGATATCGGACTCCACCACTAGCTACGGCTCTTACTCAGGGGCTGTTCCGAACGAAAAAATAACCTGGGGTAAGCTTGGCAAAGACACCCCTAAATTCGTGATAGAGTCTGATGCTACGATTGTGGTGCCGCTTATTTTTGCGATTGTGCTGGATATGTAACAGGCCGGTGCATTTATATGTAACAAAAAAAGGCTGAAGCAACGCAGCCTTTTTTTGTGCCTGCCCCTGATTACCCTTGACGCAAAATCAGTTATTTTGCTTTTGAAGGCCTATTTCATTGGCATAATTGTAACATAACTTTAAAGCAAAGCCTGTACTTCTACCTCTGAACTTCTATTTAAACAGGCTGTAGCTCGCTATCGGTGTTGCAGTGGTCAGCAGGGTTGGCAACGAATGCTTGAGCTATATCGGCTTTAGAGAGCGTGATGATAAAAACGCTGCCTCTGGTTTCCTTGCTGGTTACCTGTAAGGTACCTCGCATACTTTCCACAAAGTCTTTGCAGAACATCAAGCCCAGGCCGGTTCCTTTTTCTTTGGCTGTGCCTGGCGTTGTAAACCTATTATTAGAGAACAGTTTCACCAGGTTCTTCTCCGAAATACCTTTGCCATTGTCTTTTATTGAAAGCGAGACTTCCGTTCCGGCTATTTCTGTAGTAACGATTACTTCGCCACCCGGATATGAAAACTTAATAGCGTTGCTCAACAAGTTGCGGACAACAAAATGAAGCCGGTCCTGGTCGGCTAGAACGAACGCCTCCTGCTGCACCAGGTTAAGTAACTGCACCCCTTTTTCGTTTGCCTGCGATGTAAGCAGCGCCATGTTTTCTGACACAAGGCTGTGCAGACTAAGAGGCGTGGAGACAACGGAAGAACCATCTAACTGCGCCTTTGACCATAGGAGCAGGTTATTAAGCATATTCTGAACTAGCTCCACATCGCGGTAAAGTATTTTAAACGTGTACTGCAGATCCTGCTCCGAAATTCCTCTGCGCTGAATAACCTGGAGCATACCTTTTATAGAATGAAACGGGTTGCGCAGATCGTGCGAAATTATGGAGAACAGCTTGTTCTTAAAGTAACTGTTCTGCTCCAGCTCCTGGTTCTTCTCCTGCAAAGCAAGAGCCTGCGACGAAATTTCGGAACGCTGCGACGAAATTTCCAGGTTCTTGGCATGTACATGGTTGTTTATTCGCTTTAGCTTCTCGTTTCTGTCTTTTATGCGTCGCCGGTTAACATCTAATACAATGAGGGTGCCCAGCATAAATAAGATAATAACACCGCCAAAAATTTCGAAAAGCCTTTGTTTGCCTAATATAGTTGCCTGTAACGCATTTTCAGCTTTCAACTTCTGGTTCTCAAGTTCTTTTTTCTCCGTCTCAAATCTCACCGATAGTTCCTGCGATACTTTTTGCTGGTTTTCTATATTCAGTAGCTGTTGTTGCTCCACATAAACCTTCAGGAACTGGTGTGCCAGGGCATGCTTGCCCATAGCGGCATATACATCTTGCAATAACCAGGAAGCGTCGGCTATTTTTTTGTTGGATCCGGTTTCCTGCGCCATGTCATAGCTCCTGAGCGCATAGGTTAAGGCTTCAGATTTATCACCTGAAACCAGGTAAATATTAGAAATGCTTTTGAGAGTGCCCACCATTATCATTTTGTTGCCAACCTCCTGGTTCAGCTCCAGCGACTCGAACAGGTAAGGCAAACCATCTTTGGGTTCTTCCAGGTTTAGGTGCAGGTTACCTATGTTGTAGAGGCTAATAGCCAGACTACTGGTATGGTTAAATTCTTTTTGAAGGCTGGCAGCCTGCTTAAAATAATTTAAGGCTAAATCGAAGTCTTTCTGAGACTCGTACACGTTGCCCAGGTTATTATATACTTTACTTATTCCCAGCTTATCATCGGCTTTAAGTGCCAGCTCCAGCGACTGCTCGTAATAATTTAAAGCTCGTTGGTTATCGTTGATCCGGAAATAGACGCTGCCTATGCTGTTGTATGCCACTATAATAGCATCATCTGCTTCTGTTTCCTGCGCTATTTTAAGCGACCTGAAGTAGTAACTGAGCGCTTTGTCGTACTCCCCCAGAATTACCTGCGCATAGCCCAGCAGGTTCAGCGATTTGGCTTCGCCAGCTTTATACCCAATTCTGGAAGAAATAACCCGGGCAGATTTGGCATGATAGAATCCTTTCTTAACATCAGAAAGAAAATAATGCCGGCCAAGCTGGTAGTGCAACTCAACCTTATGAGAGTCAGATTTAGCTTCAGACAGCTGCGTAAAAAGGCTATCGGTGAGGGATGCCTGCCCAAAAACCGATAGCGGCAGCAGCAGCAGGAAAAATAGAAGTTTTCTCATAGAAGGTAAACAGCTAGAACCAAATGACAGTAACTTGTATATTTGGTTGCGGTCATTTTCACTGATGAACGCACTTTGTTCGCAGACCTTAACACCAAATAGTTACATATCATTCATTTAGCCACTCAATTATACTCTTTTTATTTTTAGCTACCACCTTTTGATCCGGCAGACTGCTACTACCTTAAGTTACTCCTGCTGTTGCGTTTAGCTTTTACCGTGCTTCAGAAGTCTGTAAAGCTGCCGCCCTGAAAAGCCCATCAGCCGCTTGCAGAACCTTTGCTCTTAGTTTTGGATTTAACGCAGGGTGTTCGTCTAAAAACTGATGGACCAGCTGCGCAGCTTCCGGGCTTTGGTAGGAGCTGAAAATAGTACCCAACCAGTTCTGCGGGAAAAATATATCACCGGTTAGCTGAATTTCCTCCAGTAGCTTCAGACTTTCCGGCAGGTAGTTCTCAGAGGTAGCATGGCGGAGCGGGTGGTGCAGGTACTGCAGAGCAGCCAATACCCAGGCTTCGCGTTCGCGGTTTTCCTGTTGTGTAAGCGTGTTAAAAAAGGCATCGCGTTGCACCACATTTCCAGAGAGAGCAGGCAACATAAACTGCAGGCCCTTCTGCCGATCCGGGTTCTTGATGCGCTGCAACTGTGTGGCCAGTATGTTGTCTGCTCCAGGGTAATCGCGTACGGCAAGGCTCAAGGCCAGGCTGGTATAATCATCCTCAGTTAGTGTTACGCCCGCCGGTTCTTGTTCTTTCTGCCATATAAAGTACAGCTTTTCCTGCGCCTCTTGCGTTAGAGCTATGTTTTTGTAAGTTGAGAAAAGCAGCTTTTTCGCATTTTTATCGCTTACCTTTTGCAGCGCCTGCCACAATTTTTCCTCTGCTTCAGGAGCTTTGGCAACTCTGGCAGCAGGTACTATCATGCGCCAGAATATCGATTCCAGTTGCCCGGTTAGCAGTTTCAGGTTTAGCTCTTCAGGCTCCTGCTGCAAAGCTGCCAGGTAAAGATCAAGCAGGTGGGCAGGTGTAATGCTCAGTTGGCTCAGCATGTTCTCGTACAGGTTAATATAGGCACTTGCGCGCATAACAGGATCCTGGAGTTGCGACATGGTAGCTGCCATGTGCATGTCAACAGGAAAAAGGCCATAGCCTTGCCCGGTAGAATTGAACAACACAAAAAGCGGACTTTCTTTGCCAACTGCTTCCTGTAGCCTCACCTGCTCTGTGGCCATGTTCACGGTTAGTTCCTCCACGCGGTTTGGGTACACCAGCGCTACCTCAAACAGTTGTGGCCAGAGCCTATCGGAGCCATCTTCGCCTATTTGCCTTATAGTAAAGTCTTTTATTCGGCCACTTTCAGTTTTGAGTTCATAATCGAAGAGAGGCCTGCCGGGCTCACTTACCCACACCTTGCTCCAACTCTCCAAATCGGTGGGCGTGTGAACATCCATAATCTTTATCAGGTCAGGCCAGGTGGCATTGCCATGCGCATAGGTATTCAGGTATTCGCGGAGGCCTTGCCTGAATTTCTCTTCGCCCATAAGTCGCTCCAGCTGGCGCATCACGATAGGGGCTTTGTGGTAAATTATGTTGCCGTACAAGGTTCCGGCGTCCTGCAGGTTCTCCAGTGTTTGCCTGATGGGGTTGGCTCCAGCCGTCCGGTCCACACTGTAGGCAGCCGGGAAATGGTCAATCAGGAATTTGAGATCGTAATTTGAACCGGCTACCGATGTTTGGGTAATCTTGTCGGCCATAAAATTGGCAAAGACTTCTTTCATCCAGACATCGTTGAACCACTCCATCGTAACCAGGTCCCCAAACCACATGTGGGCTGTTTCGTGCGCCACCAGGCTGGAGCGAGCAATTTTCTGATCTTGTGTGGCACCAGCGTCTAAAAACAAGGAAGCCGCTTTGTATTGTATGGCTCCCACATGCTCCATGCCGTTGTACTGAAAATCGGGAATAGCCACGAAATCGAATTTCTGGAAAGGGTAGGGGATCTGGGTGTAGGTTTCCATAAACTGCAGCGCATCGCGGTGTAGCTGAAAAATAGGGTCCAGGCTCTGGCTAATTTTTTCGCCATCTGTTTCCCGATGATAAAAGTGCATAGTACGGCCACTCTCCTGCCTGGTCACCTGAATAAATTTACCGGCTGCAAATGAAAACAAGTAGGTGCTGATGGTATCGGATGGCAGGTATTGATAGCGCTTCCTGCTCTGGCCCTGGCTGGTGGAATCTTGTAAAGGAGCGTTAGCCAGCGCCTGCCAACTCTGAGGCAATGTTAGCGAAAGTGTAAAGACAGCTTTGAGGTCTGGCTGATCGAAACAGGGAAACAAGGTGCGGGCCCGGTCGGGCACCAACAGCGTGTACAGAAAATCGTCGTTCCGGTTAAGCGAAAGATCTCCAGCTGTGAATACAATGGCTATCTGGTTTTTCCCGACCTTTAAATTTTCGGCCGGAATGAGCAGGTGTTCTTTTTCGTGGCGAATGGCTATCTGTTTCCCGTTAACAGTGAGCTTCTGTAGATGGTCGCTATTCTCCTTAAAATCGAGCTGCAGCGGCTGGTCTGTAGCTGCCAATTCAAATTCAATGGTTTCGTGGGCAGCTATGGCAGCCTCTCTGTTCTGTGGTAAATCGAAATGGAGTTTATACAGCAGGTGCCGGATCTGTTGCTTCCGGTGCTGCGCCAGCTGGTTCGAAACACCTGTTTCTAATGGAACAATTTCAGAAGGAAGTAAACCGGAAGTGCAGGAAAAGCCTGAAACCATAACAGAAAGTACTAAACCTGTTGAAAGAGAACGTAGTAGAGGAAATTTCATGTACCGTGAGTTTGCTATGGTAAAGATAAGCAACTATTCTTATTCAGAAAGCTGCTAGTAAGGCATCCTTACCCTTGGATAAAAAAGGTAGAATTATCTTCGGAAGGGCATTTTGATTAGAATAATTTAATTGAATTAGGCACTTGTTTAATGGCTAAGAAAGCTGTAAATTGATTGAAATAGAGCTATTTACATG
>NZ_VRTY01000142.1 GCF_008017455.1 Pontibacter qinzhouensis
TCTTTTGTTTTTGAAACAAAAGTAGAAAATGCTCATCCTGCCGGAAAGATGTACTTGGTCGGGCGGATACCACCAGGTAGCGGTGCAGCCTGCCGTTGCCATCTACAAAAGGGTGAATAAACACAAAGCCAAAGGCAATTTTAGCTGCCGCCAGCACCGGATGGAAATCCGTTTTTTCCAGGTAAGCTGCGGTTTCCAGCAAGCCCTCCATCAGGTGCTCCACATCCTGCCAGCGAGCCGAAACATGATCGGGTATCGGGTCGCCGGTGCTGCGGTCGTGTTCGCCTACAAAGCCGCCTTCGGTGCGGTAGCCCATCGCCACAAACCGGCTGTTCTCGATCACGATCTGCTGCAGGCGCAGGAGTTCAGCCTTGCTCAGCGTTTTACCTCCCGCCTGCCCGATGGCTCTGCCCCAGCGGGCGGCCCGGCTTTGGGTGGGGTTCTCACCTTCTATGCTGAAAGAGGCTTTGGAATCTTTCAATAGCAGAAAGGCCGATGTTCGCAGCAGGATGTCTTTGTGCACGCCCTTGAAAACGCTGTTTATTTTCTCATTAAGCCTCGCCGCTATGTAATTTTCGAGCTTTCCTGTTTTATGGATAAGCGGACAGAAGGCGATGCTGCCTGGCAGGTTGTTGAGAATCCGGTGCCTTCCGGACCGAATGCCGCCTGGTACGGCATACTGCAGCTTCTCATCGAGCAGCGGCACAAAGTTCGCTACCGTAAGATCTGGTATGGGCAGTTGCTCCTGCCGTAGCCACTCATACAGGAACCATATCCGGCGCATGTACTGCCCGGTGTACTCGGCCTGCACCATGTCCACGATCTGCTGTTGCGATAGCTTTTCGAAGAGCTTTTTAAAGAACAACAGGTTAATACCTTCATACTTCAGGGCAAAGGTAAGCTGAGCGCCTGGTGTTTCGGCTGGTGTATATCGTGGCCCGAAAACCAGCCAGCCTGCCTCGGTATATTTCCTGTTCTTTTTGCTGATCAGGGCCAGTTGCTGCGGTATGGGAACAGGTAAATTGTAATAGGCGATTAAGGCTCCATAACCTACCAATATGCCTTCTTCAGGAGCCTGTCGTCCCTGAAAAACCTGTATTCTCTGTGAAATTTGATTATTCTGCATCCACTGCCATGAAAAACGTATAAGTCAAAGATATAAAAATCAGGTTGAAATCATGAAAAACAAATAGAAAAGAATTGTTTTCAGAAAAAGCTTATAGACAAATCAGATTACCTCTCCGCTGGCTAGTGTTTATAGTTTTATCAAAATACCTGTTCTTTGAATAAATAGACTACTTAAGCTTTGCCAAACTAAAAATTAGAAATGAGGCATAAGGAGACATCCTTATGCGTTGGCCTCTCCATAAGCTAATTTGGAGGAGCATTGAGCACATGCCAGTAAAACATGTTGCATATACCCTTGGCAAGATTTTGCATAAAAACCTTCCGGAGGCCATTTTAATTAGAAGAATTGCTTCTTTATTCGTTACAATTAAGTTGTCTGCACCTAGTAATGGAACAGAATAAGGCTACAAGCGCGCGCCAGCAAGAAGCCAGCAGAGGCAACTGCCGGTTTATATTTTGATTACTATAGGCTGCCCATATCTACTTTACGTCCAACACTATTTTACCGGAAGCCTCGCCTTGTTCGCTGTAGCGGTGCGCTTCGGCAGCTTCCTGCAAGGGATACACCTTATCGATGATGACTTTCAGCTTACCTGCCTGCAACCATTCCCCGATCAGAAACAGATCCGGACCCTTGTCTGCTACAAGCAGGCTTTTGGCTTTTTTGTCGGAAAACACGGAGGTAGCAAAACCCAGAATATCTTTAGGGCTCGGAACGGTGGTAACAAACCGGCCGTTTTCGCGGAGGCTGCCTTTGCTACTGGCAAAGGTACTTTTAGCTACCGCATCAAAAATGAGATCGTACCGGTTCTTCTCCTCCGTAAAATCCTCCTTCTTATAATCAATGACTCTATCTGCTCCAACTTCTTTTACTAAATCGACATGGGCGGTACTGCAAACTCCTGTAACCTCGGTAGCACCTAATAATTTGGCCAACTGAACAGCAAATAAACCCACTGCGCTCGAAGCTCCGTTTACCAGTACATGCTCCCCCTGTGTCAGTTCCCCTTTGTCGCGCAGAGCCTGCAAAGCCGTAGGCGATACAAGCGGAACGGCGGCAGCCTCCAGGTAGCTAATGTTGTCCGGAATAAACTCAGCAACGGCTTCCGGTATTAGCGCAAATTCGGCATAGGCGCCTCCATCAATCGAATCGAGCATGCCAAATACTTTATCTCCTGTTTTGAAGCGGGTAACACCTTCTCCTGTTTCCACCACATCACCGGCTAAGTCTCTGCCAGGCACTACACCACCCGACAAGGCCGTGACCGGCGAGAGCAGCTTATTTTCCCGAAGTTTCCAGTCAACAGGGTTAACACTGGCGGCATGAACCCGTACCAGCAATTGCCCTTTCTTTACCTCCGGTTGTGGCCGATCGCCGTATTGCAGCACCTCGGCACCGCCATTTTTCTCATAGAAGATAGCTTTCATCTGTATTCGGTTTAGCTTTGTTATGTTCACAGAGGTACAAATGGAACACCAGCGGGTTAAATGAAAGATGGCTGCCTGTAAGGTAGGTGCTGAATTGAAAAGGCTTGCAGCTCGTACCTTGCCTTTATTTTATAAAACAAATTAACTTAACCTGATACTGCAGCAACTCACAAAGCAGGTACTAGGTCTGCTACTGCTCCTCCGCCTTAATGATAATAAAAGTTACGACCCCAAGAACCTGCAGGCGCATGCCTTCTGTAACTTCTATGGCAGGATAGGCAGCATTGGCAGGTTCCAGAAATAACCTGCCTTCTCTTTTACGGATAGTTTTTACCGTAAAGTTATTTTCGAGGTAGCAAACAGCAATACGACCATTCTCCGGTTCCAGCAGCCGATCTATAATCAGTATGGCACCATCTTTTATGTTAGCGTCCTCCATAGAATTTCCACGCACCTTCAGCATATAGGTATCTGCCGGGTTCTTCACCAGGAACTCATTCAGGTTTATCCGCTCATCCAGGTAATCATCTGCCAGAGATGGAAAACCAGCCGATATATTTGAGGCGTAGTAAGGCACCTTCAATACATCAAACGTTTCTAATTTGTACAATTCATGACCTTCAAACCGAAGCTTGTGTCTAATATGTTTTTGTTTCATAGCTTAACTTTTGCTAATATTTTTAGTATACAATAGTAGTAAATACTAATTATTTTAGCACATTTAAGTTTATAAGTCTTATTAACTCTAACTTGTCAGTACAATCTCAGCCCCTACCACTATGTTAGACAAATTTGTAAACGAGTTGCCCACAGGCAAAATGTATGAAGACCTGCTACAGCCAAGCTTTAAACATGTAGGAGAAGCTATAGAGCTATAGGAACGCTTTTCAGCATGGGAAACCTGCTCCTGTTACCTTTAAAGTTTCAGGAGCAGAAAGCGAGAATGAAGTTTGATGCGAACCTGAAGCGTTATGCTAAGAAACTACAAGCAAGTCAGGCAGAAGAT
This sequence comes from Pontibacter qinzhouensis, assembly GCF_008017455.1. GTDB lineage: Bacteria > Bacteroidota > Bacteroidia > Cytophagales > Hymenobacteraceae > Pontibacter > Pontibacter qinzhouensis. The sequence goes on from NZ_VRTY01000142.1 coordinate 3,563, forward strand.
ATCTGCGAAGTGCCGCCTTATGTAGGCTTACCCATTTTGGAGAAGCTTACTTACTTAGACCAGCACGAGCTATCGGAGGCCTTTCTTAATTTACTTACAAAGGCATCCACAAAAGCGACTATTAACCTGGCACACCCTTCTTTTATTAGCACACTTAACAACATGTGTGCCGACGAAGCCAAAATCCTGTTTCAGTACAAGCACCAGGAAAGTATACCCCGAATAGACTTATACATTAAAAAACAGCAAGCCGCTGGTCAAGCCCCGATACTTACTTTAAATCCGGAGATAACGTTCCTGGAAGGAGAGCAAAACGTTAGGCCGGCACAGGAGGTGCACACCAAAGTTGCCTGGAACCTGACAGGGATAGAAGTCTTTGTAGAGCTGGATTTTCCTGAAAACATTGACGTATACATCGAGAACCTGGAGAAGCTTGGGATTATAGCCCTTGAAACAGAGGTACACCTGAAAAAGGACCTGGAAACATTTAAACAGCTGGAGCAAGATATCTACAAATCCAGCATCTTAGAAAGGCAGCAATGGGTAGAAGAGCTTAATAAGAAGCAACAGGATGTTCTTTATACACTGTATAATAAAAAAGGCTATTACTACTTTACAGAGTATGGCAAAATGTTCATGAAAGCCTGCATAAAAGACCTGGACGAAGTCAGGGAAAAAAGCTAATGTCCTGGTAAGGATACCAGAAGTGTCTCCTGCCGACCATAGCTTGCAGCTTGCTCTTGCTCTACATTTTCTTTAAAATAAATACTATGTAAGGTAGCACGGGTGGCAGAAATAAGACCAGGCTTGCAGTTCGTACCTCTTTACCTCTCTCCGCAGCAAAAGTATAGCTATATACCCCGTAATATGTTTTGCACTCAAATTATTCAAATAAAAACTGCCTCCAGAAAGTTTTTTGCCAGATTTCAGCCAAGGGTCTGCCCTACTCAGTTAAGTGCAGAATTTGCTTTTAGCCAAAGCAGGACTTCTATTGCGGGCGCAGAAAACGAATAGCCTCTTTAGCTATACAGGTTCTTTGAAAGGTGCTTAACATGAGAAGTAAACGATTAAAAATCCTCAAGGCTAGAGCAGGAAATAGTTGCCTCTATACCCTTCCCCCATTTCCTGACTGAACTCTACCTGATGACTACATCTTACTCACCTGAAAATATTTTCTGGAAGTTTTAAAATTCATATACTAACAAACAATAGTTTTCCTATATTTGAGAGCGCAATCGATTGCGCACCCTTCTGTTGCATCAATAATTTATTCAATAGTTATACATTTTTAAATTCAAAAGAATGAAGCAAATCTTTACTCTTCTCCTGTTGCTGGCGCCTATGGTTTCTTGGGCACAATCTGTTACTCTCGTCGAATCGGGTGGTTGGCTGGAATCGGCTTATGTGAAATGGCAACCTGTCGCCGATGTTGAAAAATACAATGTGTACTACAGCGGTGAGGGCATTACAGACCAGAAAATAGACGATCAGCTGATCAGAAGTTATGGTGCGTATTACCGTGCCGATGTACTGGGGCTGAAGGCCGGAACCTACACACTTAAAGTGGTACCCGTTGTATCCGGAACAGAGGGTGCCGCCACTACAACAGGCTACATATCGGTGCAGGCGCACGACCGTAGCGGCTTTGCTTTCAGCAATGGTCGCGTTCCGGGTGCCTACAAAGCCGATGGTACGGTTAAAAGCAATGCCGTGATCCTGTACATTACCGAGAACACCAAAAACACCATTTCGCTGGATGTAACCGGCGCCAATGCGAACCCTTGTGTAGGCTTACAGACAATTCTGGAGGGTTATAAAAAAGGAAAAGATGCGCGCCCGCTGATTATTCGACTGGTGGGGCAAATCACCGACCTGGCCTACATGGACAAAGGCGATATCGTGATAGAGAACAACCGGTTTGCCTCCAGCCACATTACCCTGGAGGGTGTAGGCGATGATGCCGTGGCCGATGGCTGGGGAATCAGGATAAAAAATGCGTCGAATGTGGAGATCCGTAACATCGGGTCTATGAACTGCAACAGCAACGAAGGCGATAACATTGGCCTGCAGCAGGACAACGACTACATCTGGGTGCACCACGTCGATTTCTTTTATGGCGATGCCGGAAGCGATGCAGACCAGGCCAAAGGAGACGGTGCCCTCGATGCCAAACGCTCTACCTATGTTACTTTCTCCTATAACCACTTCTGGGATGCAGGCAAATCGAACCTGGTGGGCCTGAGCGAAGGGACTAACCAGGGGCTTTACATCACATTCCATCATAACTGGTACGACCATTCCGATTCGCGCCACCCGCGTGTGCGCTACTACTCCGCCCACGTGTACAACAACTATTACGATGGCAACTCGAAATACGGCGTAGGCTCCACGCTGGGCTCCTCGGTGTTTGTAGAAGGCAACTACTTCCGAAACTGCAAATACCCGATGCTGACTTCTATGCAGGGTTCCGATGTATATGATGAAGGCAAACAGGCTAACGATTACTCAAACTCGCCTACCTTCTCTAAAGAAAACGGAGGCACCATTAAGGCATTCAACAACTACATGACCGGGCAGCGCCGCTTTGTGCCTTATGCTGCGGCAGGCTACCCCAACGCCACCCGCGATTTTGATGCCTACGTAGCCACCACCCGAAACGAAACAGTAGCCAATACTGTGGTTTCGGCCTACGGCTCCAACACCTACAACAACTTCGATACCAACGCCTCGGTTATGTATACCTACACCCCCGATAGTCCTGAAGAGGCCAGAGAAAAGGTGATGCAGTATGCTGGTCGGGTAAACGGGGGCGATTTTAAATGGACGTTTAATAACGCTGTTGATGATGCTTCTTCTGATGTGAATGCCCCCCTGAAAGCTGCCCTAGTAGCCTACAAAACAAAACTGGTGGCTGTGCAGGGCGATGGAGCACCAGCTACTGGCGGTGGAAATGATGATGGTGACGATAATGGCAACGATGCCGGAAACGCAGAGGCAATGGTCCACAATTTTACGTTAGCAGGTAAAACCAGCACCTTCTATACCATAACCGGTAACCTCTCAGATTCTAAAGGAACTGTAAGCTACAACGGCCTTACCTTAACGCAGTGCCTGAAAATAGAGTCGGCTACGAACGTTGCCTTTACCACTTCTGCAGCAGCAACTTTAACACTTGTATTTAACAACGATTTTAACGGCACCATAAAAGTAAACGGCACCGATCAAATGGTGAGTGCAGGTGTGCTGATCCTTACACTTCCGGCAGGCTCTCACCAGCTTACAAAAGGGTCGACTACCAACCTGTTTTACATGAGCCTGGCCTATAATGAGCAGGGAGCTCCTTTAAGCAGTGCGAACCCCGAAAAACTGACCATCGTGGCTTACCCGAATCCAGCAGAAAATAACGTAATCGTAACCTGGAAGAAAGACACAGCCTTTACGTTGTACAGTTCAACCGGAAAAATCCTGAAAACAGGTATCACGAACCAGCTCTTTGACCTTTCTGATTTATCATCCGGTTTATATTTTATCATGATATCGGGTGAAGAAGGCCAGAAATGGACCACCCGCCTGATGAAGCGATAGAGCAAAAACAAAAAAGCCGGTGCAAATGTAGTGTTTGCACCGGCTTTTTTGTTTTTGCTCTTTTAGAATTCAAACCCTTCCCGCAGATCTTTATCATCTGCGTAGCAAACCGGACTGCTGTTTTCTTTGCGGGCAGCCTTTTCCTTAACCAAGTCCTCGTAATTGGCGGGTGTGCTTAGTAAGATGCATTTAGGGTAAATAACCACGCCGCGTCTGACAATTTTGCTGTTCTGCTCTATTTCGTGGGCGTTCACACCTTCTGCACTATAAACATGCACTGTAAAAAAATGGAAGTTTGTTTTTTTGGCATAGCCTTCTGCCGTTATTCTACCGGTTATCGTGCGTTCTCCCAAAAAGTCTGACACCTCACCTTCCACATAAGGTGTATAAACCGATTCAGTCCAGGTAATTTTACAGCCAACAGTTAAATTCATTGCAGTTCCTCCCGCCAGATTAAACTTATTTACAGACGCTGCTAGTGGTTCCCCAAACGCTTACAGGAGCTGCGAGGTCTAGGCCGCCAATTTGTTCAATAATTAAAATAGGCACGAACAGGTAAGCCCTGAGTCGCTGGTGCTAATTAGTTTGCCGGTTTTTAAGCGATGGCGCATAAGATTAAATCTGGTGTCAAAAATTAAAAAATTCGTGTATCGTGCTACGCAAATTGTGCTACCCGACTACATACTTTCCTGATTTTAAAAATTTAATACGCAGTACCAAAACAGCACTGCCTCCTGCCCTACTCTGCGGGCGTTTGTGGTGGCTGCTGCCCTAACTGCTGGCCTGGCAGGTACACAGCCAGCAATGTTCCAAGCCTGGTGTTAAAGCCCATGATAGGCGATACCACCACTACCCGCTCCGTGTTTGCATAATCAACTAAGGCTGCTTCCGCTTTTAAGTAATCTTGCTTAAAATGATTGGCAAAAGCTTTCCCTGTAAAATTCTGGTCTGTGGAGCTGACAATAGTGCCTGTGGCATCGGCTACCAACACCAGATTAAAGTTCTTTTCCTGCACAAACTGAAACAGGTACTGGTCTACCTGCTCCTGGTTACCGGCCAGCATAGCGGTTCGAAGCGCCCAGGAAAATGGCTTTGTCATGACCTGAAGCAAATAGGTATTATTTTCAGTTATGCGTTGGTTAGCTCGATCTAGTACAGCCTGCTGATCTGCCTGGGCCTGCGCTTTTATGCCTTTCAGTTGAGATTCTTTGTAAAAGTACAGCACAAGTAAACATAGCAGCAACAGCATCGGAATAAATACAATGGGGCGCTTTAGTGCGCTGACAAGGCGGTTTTGTGGCAACCTTTGGCCAGCAGATGCAGGAGTAACAGGTGCAGGTCGGTCGGCAGGGTTGGGTGTGTTGTTCATAGGTATGGCACTACTTCATAAGGAAACGATGGTACAAGTACCGGTTTTATCGTGATATCCGGAAATTAGTTGAGTCTAATTTCAACTTTTCTGTCAAGTGGATTTTCGTTATCTGCTGCCTTTGCATTGCCCAGGTACTGGGTGCTGATACGCTCCTCCTGCACCCCTTGCCCCACCAGAAAATCGACAAGTGCCTGCACGCGTTTGCGACTTAGCGCCAGGTTATACGCTGGTTTTCCCGACTGTGATGAATACCCGGATAATTTCACTTCCGCTGCTGGATGTTGCTGTAACAAGTTCAGGATTAGGTTCAGGTCGGGCAGGCTGGCAGCAGGCACCTGGTATGTGTTTATTGGGTAAAAAACAGTAGTTGCTGCTTCCGCTGAGGGAGCAACCAGGTTCTTGTCTGCAGTGGCAACAGGTACTTTCTGCATCAGGGCCACCTCCTGCTCATACTCATTCAGGCGTAGCAACAGGTTTTGGTTAAACGCCACCTGCTGCTGCAGAAACTGCACTAAACCAGTATCTGCCACTGTAGAAGCACCCAGCACCTTGGCCAATTGGCTCTGCTGGGTAGCCTGCAAAGAATCGAGCCGGAGCTTTAACTGCCGGTTGTTTTCCTGCAGGTCACGCACCTGCTGGCTGTAGTCAGGCGACCGCCCGGCACCCACATTGGCGACAACAGGTACAGCTGCTCTTTGGTTGTCGGCTGGCCTATACACCACACGCTCCGGCCCCTCCGTCACGATTTGCTCTGTTCTGACAGGTTGTTCCGGTGCCACAGCTGCCTGTTGGCTACGCGCCTGTTGCCTGGCAACAGGCGCAACCTGACGGATAGAAGCTGCCGTAGTAGTGTCTGAAGCACGGCTTAAATTCGTGCGGCCAGCCTGCTGCGTTATAGCCGCCAATGAATCCTGCTGGCGTTTAGCCATAGTCTGCTCCCTGGCAGTTGTCTGTAGTACCTCCGCCTGGCTGCTGGTGGTATCGGGGGAATTCACGATCCTCTCCTCGGCGGGAGAAACCAGGGTGGCAGGTGGCGACACGGCTGCACGTTGTAGTTGTTGCTGCAGCAGGTAGGTAGAGTCAGTTCTGATCGGTAGCTGTATGCGCCTGGGCTCAAGGTGTAGCATGGCTTCGAGCATGTTCTGCCGTGGCTGGTCCTGCGCGGCTACTCCCTGCCTTGCCGTCACATCATTAGCATACAAGCTGCTCGCCCTGAAAGTCGATTTCCGGAAGCCGAAGCTATAGCCCAGTTTAATGCCTGTATGAACATAGGCGCTATTGCGGCTGTTTTGCTTCGGCAACGTTGTGGGCAGGTGCCTATCCTGAAGGTAAACTAGTTCGCTTTGCAGCGCTACCTGCCACCTCTCCGCTATGCGCAGCTTCACGCCAACGCCAAACGGCAAGGCAGGCACATAAGTAGCGTCTACGTGTTTAGCACCGCCATTGGCACTGTAAGCACCTAGACCATAGCCGATAAAGAAGTAGGGAGCAACCCTGGAGGAAGCATGCAAAAAATACCCGTTATCGGTATAATAGTAAGCTCGCAAGGCTGTGAGATGTGCGTTCGTTCTAAAACTCCTTTGTTGGCTGTTCCGCCCTAAAATTTGCCCATAGCCATAGCCTGCCGCCACGGAAAAGCCTTTGGCAAGGTTAAAGGAGAGTTCGGCCTGGTGAAACAGGTTATGATCAGGTTCATAATAGGCAGCGAAGCTATTGGCCTCATTTATATAAGCCGATACGCCGGTATAGCCACTTAGCTGCCACTTATACAAGTCTTGTTGAGCCTCTGCCGCCGTACCTAACAGCAACAGAAACAGCATAGTAGAGAAGGCATTTTTCATGATTAGCGATTTAAATCAACCCAAAAATTAAGTTCCAGGCTTAACCCGACAAATGGCCTGATGTAAATGCGGTCCATGCTGAAATCGGAAATGGAATTTGCGGCCTGGTCGCTTTGCAGTACTGTGGCACCGGCATTTAGTCTTACAAACGGCAATACCCTGTAGCCCAAAGCCAGGTATACCGGCCGCTTTACCACCGGCCCTGTCGCCACATTGTCGTCGCTAAACTCCAGGTTCTGCAGAAATACGCCAGCCGATATACTTGTTTTTGACCAGAAGGTAGAGGAAAAAACCGCCTTGCCAAATGGTATCGAAATACCGGCATAAGGTGCCGTAGCCGAACTGAAATTATCGAAGTTGCCGGAATAATACACGCCACCATAGCCTACGTTTAAGGCCACCACGTTTTTGGTTTTCTCGGTCGCATAATCTACTATTTTCTTGCTGTCGGTGAGGGTAAGCAGCTGGGCATTGGCATACTGCGCTACCTCCTGGGTCACCATCACCTTGAGGGCACTGATTTGCTCCTGGGCGTATTTTAGCCGGACAGTCTGGTTATCGTCTCCGGATGCGGCCAGTATATTGCGCCTGGCTTTGCGTAAGCGGAGGCTGTTGATCTGCACCAGTTTATCGAGTACCATATCGGAAAAGCCTGTAAACTCATAGTTAATCTGGTTGCGATACAGGGCAAGCCCCTGGTTAACAATCGCATTTAAATCGGAGCGCATGTTCTTGGGGTGCTTCCGTAGCTCAACCGTACTCCGGCTCACCACAAAAGACTGATCGATGTAAGCCTGTAAACCAGCAGAAAGTTGTTCCAGCAATTGCTCTTGCTGCTCCCTGGATGCCGGTGTATAATAATTCAATACGAAGGTATATTTTTCGTTTCCGCGCAAAGGGTAATTTATTGGCAAAGTAAATCTGGTCTCCGAATTTTGAGGGCGCTTTTTCCAGGTGTTGGTGTACAAGGGAGCTTTATCAGTAGCAGGCGTCCGGTAAATGGAAACCTCCACCATTCTCACACTGGCGGGTGACTCTCCGGTTAGCATCAGGTTGCTTTCGGCAGGCAATGGCTGGCCTTCGTTAAAATAGGTTCTGTCGTAGTTAAATACAACTGTTTCGTATTGCGCAACTATTGGAGTTGTGCAAAATAAAACAAGCAGAATAGCGTAAAGAAATTTCATATAAGTTTGATCATTAGTGTCCAAACGTTGCTTTTTAAAATCGCCGTAAGTTTCTGTATTTAAGATAGTTAAATACTGTTT
>NZ_VRTY01000143.1 GCF_008017455.1 Pontibacter qinzhouensis
ACCCATGAAATATTATATAATCGCTGGTGAGCGATCAGGAGATCTACACGCTTCTAACCTGATTAAGCAGCTCCGGAAGCAGGACCCTCAGGCCGAAATGCGGGGGTGGGGTGGCGATTTGATGGAAGAAGCAGGTATGGAGCTGGTAAAGCACTACCGGGAAATGGCTTTTATGGGTTTTTTGGAGGTGCTGCAGAATGTATTTACGATTAGGGGCTTTTTAAAAGAGTGCAAAGCCGACATTAAACTATACCGGCCTGACGTAGTTATTTTGGTAGATTATGCAGGCTTCAACCTCCGGATTGCCCGCTTTGCCAAGGCCAAGGGCCTGAAGGTATTTTATTACATCTCTCCCAAAATATGGGCCTGGAACCAGGGCCGCGCACATACCATTAAAAAGCTGGTGGACCGCATGTTTGTTATCATGCCCTTTGAAGAGGAATTTTACAGCCGTTTCGATTATAAAGTAGATTATGTTGGTAACCCGGTCTCTGATTCGGTAACCGCTCATGTGCCGAACCCGGAGTTCAGGCTAAAAAACAGGATTGCCAACAATAAACCCATTATAGCCATACTGCCAGGTAGCCGGAAGCAGGAAATTGAAAACATGCTGCACGTGATGCTGAGTGTGCTGCCATCCTTCCGCGATTTTCAGTTTGTGGTGGCTGCTGTGTCTAACCTGGAAAGGGGTTTTTATGAGCAGTTTAACCGCGACTCTAACATTAAAATTGTGTACGACCAGTCGTACGATGTGCTGGCTTACTCGCAGGCTGCTTTAGTTACCTCGGGTACTGCTACCCTTGAGACTGCTTTGTTTGATGTGCCGCAGGTAGTGTGCTACAGAACAAGTGGTATCTCGTATGCCATTGCCAAGCGCCTGATCAAGGTGCCCTACATCTCGCTCGTTAACCTGATTGCCGATAAGCCGGTGGTAACGGAGCTGATTCAGGATGACTTTACATCAAAGCGTATTGTGGCGGAGCTGAAGAGTCTGCTTTTCGACAAGTTTTTTATGAATAAGCAGAAAGCCGGCTATGATCTGGTTCGTCAAAAAATTGGAGAGTTCAACACAGCAGAACGTGCAGCTGAACTGATGGTGAATTATTTGAAGGAAAGTAAGTGAACTGCTTTCTCCTGAAATTATTCGAATGAAAATGGCCTTCCGCAAGGTAAAAGAGCTTTTAGGTGTCAAGGGTTTTTGAGGCGAGGGAGTAAGGTAGGAGAGGTTTTCTGTAACTTTTCGGGTGGGTTGCTGTAAAAAGATAAAGCCAGGCACCAGCGCCTGGTATTTTTAGCACTTAAACCAAAACGATAAACTATGAAGCCTTTGTTAATTACACTTTGCGTAACAGGCGTTGCCATTGCCCTGCTCATGATCAATGCCTTGCCGAAAGACGAACTTCCTGCCTATGGCATGGGAACGGAATTTTAGAGCTACTTACAGTTCTATTTACCCACACGTTGCTATTTCTATAAAAGCAACCCTTGGCTCTAAATTCCTGAAAATGCGTTGGAAGGCCAATTTCATTTAAATAATTATCCAGGCACCTAACCTGGTTTCAATTAAAAACAAAAAAGCCCCGGCAAAACTGCCGGGGCTTTTTTGTAGCTGGTGCTACGCGTTAACAGCTATTACGCTACACGCAGTTGCTTTAGCGGAGATTTATCGAATTTTTTGCGGGCATAGTCGCCGGTTATCACCAGTTCTTTTTCACCTTCTTCTGATGGCAGATCGAACATAGCGTCTGTCATGATGCCTTCGCAGATAGAGCGCAGGCCACGGGCGCCGAGCTTGTACTCTGCTGCTTTCTCTACAATGTATTCCAGAGCATCATCGGCAAAAGAAAGGCTAATGTTTTCCATCTCGAACAGGCGCGTGTATTGCTTCACGATAGAGTTTTTAGGCTCCAGCAAAATACGGCGCAACGTTTCCTTATCGAGTGGGTTGAGGTGCGTAATTACCGGTAAGCGGCCGATCAGCTCCGGTATCAGTCCGAACGCTTTCAGGTCCTGGGCCGTCATGTAGCGCAGGAAGCTTTCCTGCTCCTCTGCCTCCTCATCGGCTTTCGATTTTGAGAAACCGATAGGGCGGGTGTTGAGCCTGGATTTAATAAGCCTGTCGATGCCTACAAAAGCGCCTCCGCAGATAAAGAGAATATTCTCGGTATTTACGGTAATCATTTTCTGCTCCGGGTGCTTACGGCCCCCTTGCGGCGGCACGTTTACTACGGTGCCTTCCAGCAGCTTCAGCAGGGCCTGCTGCACACCTTCGCCGCTCACATCGCGGGTAATGGATGGGTTATCGCTTTTGCGGGCAATCTTATCTATCTCATCTATATAAACGATGCCACGCTCCGCCGACTCTACATTATAGTCTGCAGCCTGGAGGAGGCGCGTCAGGATACTTTCAACGTCTTCACCTACATAACCAGCCTCTGTTAACACAGTGGCATCGGCAATGCAGAATGGCACTTGCAGAATACCGGCCATCATGCGGGCCAGGTAGGTTTTACCTGTGCCTGTTTCGCCCACCATTATAATGTTCGATTTCTCGATCACTACGTCGTCTTCGTTGGTGCGCTGCATCAGGCGCTTGTAGTGGTTATACACCGCCACCGACATTACTTTCTTCGCCTCGTCCTGGCCTACCACAAACTGATCGAGGTAGGTTTTCATTTCCCTCGGCTTCATCAGGTTAAATTTCGGAGTGCGGCTGTTTGCTCTTATTTTATTTTCCTCGTTCAGGATCTGCTGTGCCTGCCCAATACAACGATCGCAGATATGCGCGTTGATTCCGGATATCATTACTGATACATCCTTCTTGTTTTTTCCGCAAAATGAGCAAGTGATTTCGGCCATAAAAAGTGTGTTCTAAGTTCATCGATGCTTTATAACAGAAAGCATAAGGCAAATGTACAAAAATGAAATCTCATTGGTAGCGTATTTTTTTTTAGCCTGTTCTGAAATAGTTACATAAAACAGAGCTAAATTTAAAAATGTATATCATTCTATTTTTGTTTAACTGGTTAAAATTCAATAAGTTACAATAAGAAGATATCAACATGCGTTTGTTGATAAATTTTAAATTTATCTTGTGAAAAAATGTTGCAACATAAAATAAAGCGCTGATTTGTTACGTTTTACTTCATAAAAAAACCCGCTTTGGCTAGCAAAGCGGGTTAAGTTTAAAGTAGCAGAAATTGCTATATTCCTATACTTAGTTAGTCCTTTTTACGGATAAGTACTTCATCAATCAGGCCAAACTCCTTAGCTTCTTCGGCGCGCATCCAATAGTCACGCTCTGAACTGTCGTAAATGTCCTGGTAAGATTTGCCGGAGTGCTCGGCCAGAATTTCATACAATTCCTTTTTCAGTTTCAGAATTTCGCGGGCTGTAATTTCTATATCGGTTGCCTGGCCTTGCGCACCGCCCATCGGCTGGTGAATCATGATGCGGGAGTGAGGCAGCGAAGAACGCTTGTTTTTAGCTCCACCTGCGAGTAATACAGCACCCATAGAGGCCGCAAGACCTGTACAGATAGTGGCTACATCAGGGTTAACGTACTGCATGGTATCATATATGCCAAGACCGGCGTACACGGAGCCACCCGGGCTGTTGATGTACAGCAGAATATCTTTTTTAGAATCGGCAGACTCCAGGAATAGTAGCTGGGCTGTAATGATGTTGGCAATAAAATCATCTACCTGGGTGCCCAAGAATATAATGCGGTCCATGATGAGCCGCGAAAACACATCAATCTCACGGAAATTTGTAGGACGTTCCTCAATAACAGAACGGGTCATGCTTTCGATAGTATGCATGGCTTTCCCCTCAATGTGGTGTATGTATTGATCTACGCCCAGGCCGCTGAGGCCCTGACCTTTTACTGCAAATTTCCGGAACTCGTCTTTGTTAAACATATGGTTTATCTAGTTTACGGTTGTATGCTTGTTTATTACCCGTTTTGAACCTGCCAATGGACCAGAACAGAAATGGTTTTACCCAGTGTCTGTTATACAAGGTGGCTACCTGACTGAGCATCAGGAGCGTCGGCTTAATTTCCTGGCCTATCTTTAACTTTACAAAACGGATGATAAACCCGCACTTGTCAAAAATAAAAAAAGTCCTTTAATACAAAGGACTTTTTTAAAGAAAATATGATGTATGTCGGTTCTTTAGAACTTAAGGTTCTTGAAGTCCTCTGCTGTGATGGTTTGCTCCACTACAGTTATTTGCTCTTTAAGTTTAGCGAGCACCTTCTCAGCCAGTAGCTGCTCGTATTCCTGAATGTAGTTACGGCCGTTGTCTTGCTGCAGCGACTCGTTTACATATTTGCCAATGCTGTCGGCTAGTTCTGCCGGTACTTCCGGCATATTGAACTGGGCCAGCATTTTAGCTGTAGCACTGTCTACTACCTCCTGGTTTGTAACTTTAAGGTCGTTTTCAGCAACTACCTTGTTTTTGATCATCGACCATTTCAGCTCACGCAGGTACTGGTCAAAGTTCTCATCAACCTGCTCCTCTGTCAGGCGGTCCTGGTTTGTTACCAGCAACCAACGCTTAAAGAAGTCTTTCGGAAGTTCAACCTCCAGGTTATCTACCAACGTGTCGATGATTCTGCGGCTTACCAGGTTGTCGGCTTCGCGCTGGAAGTTCTCGGCAATAGTTTCTTTAACCTTTGTGTTGAAGTCTTCTTCTGTGGTAACCTCGTCCTTACCGAAAAGTTTATCGAACAATTCCTGGTCTAATTCTGCAGGTTCTGTGCGGCTGATGCTTTCTACGGTAAATTCGAACTCGCCGTTCAGGTCGGCCACTTCGTCTTTGCTCATGCCAGTCACATGGGCAAGGGCACTGTTATCGTCACCGAATGTTTTACGAATGTCGAAACGAACTACGTCACCTGCTTTTACGCTAACAAACTGCTCTTTTCCTTCTACCACACGGTTTGTAGGAATAAGAGTGTCGGCCTCGAACTCACCTTCTGCTGCTTTCAGGTGCCCTTTAATAAAGTCGCCTTCTTCAGATGTTTCAGGGTTTGTTGTTTTGCCGAACTGGCGTTTGATGTTCTCGTAAGCCTCATCAAGCGTATCCTGCGTTACGTCAACAGTGTACCCCTCTACGCTTTTATCAAGCGGAAGGTTGATTTCTGGCAACAGGCCTACTGCGTAGTTAAACTCAAACTCTTTCTGGTTATCCCAGTCGATGCTCTCCTGCGATGGCTCCGGAAGCGGATCGCCCAACAGTTTAACGTCGTTGTCTTTAATATATTTGGTAATTTCTTCCTGCAGGAGCTTGTTGATCTGCTCTACCAGGATGCTCTTCCCGTACATTTTCTTGATGAGTCCGGCAGGAACTTTGCCTGGTCTAAAGCCTTTTATCTGAGCTTTCTTGCTATATTCTTTAACCTGTTGGTCTACTTTCGGAGCGTAGTCGGCCTCTTCGAGTACCACCTTCAACTGAGCGTTGGTGCTGTCGGTTTGATTTAATGTAATATTCAAGGCAATCAAAATTTAGTTTGGAACATCTTGTAAAAACAAACCCCCAACAGTGCTGTTGAGGGTTCCTTTTAATGTGCGGATGGAGGGACTCGAACCCCCATGCCTCGCAGCGCTAGATCCTAAGTCTAGTGCGTCTACCAATTTCGCCACATCCGCGTGGTGTTGTTTGTAATGATGGTGCAAATTTACGGACATTAATTTTATTTGCAAGAGGCTGCCTTAAATTTTGCTAAAAATATTTCATAAAAACCGCCTTCAGCTAAAATATGCCTTCAAAATGAGCCAGGTAAATATTGTTATGTGGTTAGTAGACAAATAATTGCCCTTAGTAGCAGCCGTAGAAAAAAACTTTTGCTCAGCTGCATACTTTGTTTCGGGCAGTGCTCTGTGCATTACATCTTATTATCAGTTATATTTGAAACTTATATAGCTACTACCTGCATTTACCTTATAGGTGTTATCATAACAGGTTGCGGAACAACCGCACAACCCGTTGTTATTATAAAATTATGATTGATCCGGAAGCCGAACGCAAAGAGATCTTAAGACACTATCGGAGGCTGCTGCGTTACGCAAAGCCTTTCCTGAAAGATAACGATGCGAAAATAATAAAGAAAGCTTTTAATACTTCGCTGGAGGCGCACAAAGACATGCGTCGTAAATCGGGAGAACCTTATATTCTGCACCCTCTGGCTGTAGCCCAGATCGCTGTGGAAGAAATAGGGCTGGGCACTACTTCTATAGTGTCGGCGCTGCTGCACGATGTGGTAGAAGACACCGAAATGGAGATTGCAGACATTGAGCGCGACTTTGGCCCGAGTGTAGCCCGTATTATAGAGGGCCTGACTAAAATTTCGGGTGTGTTTGAGTACGGCAGCTCGCAGCAGGCGGAGAACTTCCGGAAAATGCTGCTTACGCTCTCTGACGATGTGCGCGTTATTCTGATAAAGCTGGCCGACCGCCTGCACAACATGCGCACCCTCGACAGCATGCCGCGCCACAAGCAGCTAAAGATCGCCTCTGAAACCATGTACCTCTACGCGCCGCTGGCTCACCGCCTGGGCCTGTACGCCATAAAATCGGAGCTGGAGGACCTCTACCTGAAGTATACCGATACCGAAACGTACCGCGACATCTCCAGAAAGATACGCCAGACCCGCAGTGCGCGCAACAAGTTTATAAAAGACTTTATATCACCTATCGAAACGGAGTTGCGCCGCTATGGCTTTAAGTTTGCCGTAAAAGGCAGGCCCAAAACCATTCACTCTATCTTGAAAAAGATAAAGAAGCAGAATATTACCTTCGAGGAAATCTACGACCTGTTCGCTATCCGGATAATACTGGATGTGCCGCTGGAGAACGAGAAAGCGGCTTGCTGGCAGGTATACTCTATTATAACAGATTTTTACCAGCCCAACCCCGACCGCCTGCGCGATTGGGTAAACACACCAAAAATTAACGGTTACGAATCGTTGCACACCACGGTCATGAGTAAATCGGGGCAGTGGGTAGAGGTGCAGATCCGGACCAAGCGCATGGATGAGATTGCCGAACGCGGCTATGCTGCCCACTGGAAATACAAAATCGGTGCGGGCATAGGCGAGTCGGGCCTGGAGATCTGGATAAATAAGGTGCGTGACATGCTGGAGAACAACACCGCCAACGCGCTGGAGTTTATGGATGAGTTCCGTAAAAACCTGTTTGTGGAGGAGGTAATTGTGTTTACGCCAAAAGGAGAGCTTATTGCCTTGCCAGACCGTGCCACCGCCCTCGACTTTGCCTTTGAGATACATACCGACATTGGCCAGCAGTGCCTGGGGGCAAAGGTAAACCAGAAACTGGTGCCGCTCAGCCACCGGCTGCACAACGGCGACCAGGTAGAGATCCTGACATCGAAGAAGCAGCGGCCAAGCGAGGAGTGGCTCAAATATGTTGTTACCTCTAAGGCTCGCTCAGGCATAAAAGATTATTTACGGGAAGAGCGCAAGAACAAAGCCGAACTAGGTAAAGCATCCCTTAAAAAACGCCTGGCTCAGTTAAATATAGCCGAGTCGCAGGCTACTATTAACAAGTTGCTGGCGTTTTTCAATGTTCCTACCGTGCTCGACCTGCATTACCGCTTAGCAGTTGGCTACATAGATCCGCGCGATATCAAAGAAGTGATCTTTACAGAAGCGGCCGATAAAACTGCCTCGCGCCTGGAGCCGAAGTCTTTCGACAGGCAAGTACAGAAGATACGCGGCGTAACCTCCGATATGCTTGTGATCGGCGAAAATACTTCGAGCATGAATTATACGGTGGCCCCCTGCTGCAACCCCATTCCGGGCGATGAGGTGTTTGGGTTCCAGACCGAGGCCGATGGCATAAAAATACACCGTACCAATTGCCAGGAAGGGATGGAACTGATGTCGAACTATGGTAACCGCATAATTAAAGCCAAATGGACCGATAAGCAGGAACTGGCGTTTTTGGCAGGCATCCGGATAAAAGGCACCGACCGCTTAGGTCTTATAAACGACCTGACGAAGGTGATCTCCAACAGTTTAAAAGTAAATATGCGCTCTATCACCATCGACTCAAACGATGGAATTTTTGAGGGCAATATTATGGTTTTTGTGAATGATACCGGGCACCTCGACACACTGATGCACCAGATGGGAAAAGTAAATGGCATCCTGACGGTAGAGCGTTTCGAGTAACCTATAACAGAAGTAGAAATGTCGACATTAGATAGAGTAAAGTTTGAGGAAGTAAAGAAAATCTTTACCGCCTACCTCGAGAGCAAAGGGCTGCGCAAAACACCGGAGCGCTATGCAATTCTCGAAGAGATTTATTCGCGCTCCGGGCATTTTGATGTGGAGTCGCTATACATCAGCATGAAAAACAAGAACTACCAGGTAAGCCGGGCCACTGTGTACAACACCCTCGATTTGCTGGTAGAAAATGACCTGGTAAGTAAACACCAGTTTGGCCGGAATCTTGCTCAGTATGAAAAGTCGTACGGCTACAGGCAGCACGACCACGTAATATGTACCGAGTGCCACAAGGTGGTGGAGTTCTGCGATCCCCGCATCCATAATATACAGACAATGGTAGGGGAGCTGCTGAATTTTCATATCTTGCACCACTCGCTTAACCTTTATGGCGTGTGCGGCGACTGCCGCGCAAAAAACGCAACAGAACAGCAACATGAAGTACCAGACAGAGTTCAAAAATGATGTCTTGTTTATCAGGATGCAGGACGACCTGATTGCAGGACCTGTTACACAGCAAATGATGACTGAGGTAGATGAGCAAGTAGACAATAATGTAATGCTTTGCGCCATCGACCTCTCCAGCATCCGGTTTATGGATAGCAGTGGCATGGGTGTGCTGGTATCGCTGCTGACTAAGTTCCGCAACAGGGGAGGTGAGCTGGTCCTCATCAAACCATCCGACCACATCCGTAAACTGCTGATCGTGACCAAGCTGAACGCGATCTTCACCATCGCCGAAAACGATTCGTTCGCGACACAGTTTTTAAAAGAGTCGATTTATTAGCAAAGGCAGGCAGCAGTACCCTTGACCTGAAAAGGCCACAAAACCTTCTGAAGGCCAATTTCATTTAAATAATTTGCTGCCTGACTATACAGGAGCAGTTCTACACATCATCATCGGGAGCGGAAGCAAGTCTTTCTCTCCCGCTTTTTTTGTACCCCATTTTAACTAAACCCGGCTAATTCAGGAGAAGCGGGTCTGGCTCCAAGAGTTTCGGTAAAAACCTAAATGAAGGCCTTGGATAAAAACAGCCTGATTTTCTTCTGAAGACCATTTTTATTCGAATAATTGAAATGGGTAAGCCTGCATAGCTAGTGTTTGCCTCAATGGCACGGTTAACAATAATTAAGCAACGTTCGCTATTTTTGTATAGGAGAGCTGTTTAATATTTTATAAATTTGAAAGCAAAACGACGGACAATGACCTCTTAAAAGCATTTTTAAGGGGAATTTTTTTAAATTTTCTGAACTTCTAGTTGTAAAGAAGTCAAATACGATTTTTACTATCGCAGAAAATGATAGCTTTGCAACGCAATTTTTTAAAGAAATCAATTTACAAGCGTTTAAATGGCAGTTGATATATTAATAGGTTTGCAGTGGGGTGACGAAGGCAAAGGCAAGATTGTAGACGTGCTGGCACCAACCTATGACATCGTGGCCCGTTTTCAGGGAGGGCCAAATGCGGGACATACGTTAGAGTTCGAAGGCACAAAGCACGTCCTTCACCAGATACCTTCCGGTATTTTTCACCCGCATATCAAAAATATTATTGGCAACGGTGTGGTGCTCGACCCGATCGTTTTCCGGAACGAAATGGTGAAACTGCAGGAGCGTGGGGTAGATGCTACCCTTAACCTGTATGTTTCTAAAAAAGCACAGCTCATCATTCCGTCGCACCGCATCATCGACAGAGTTTCTGAAGAGGCATTGGGCAAAGAGAAAATAGGTTCTACCCTAAAAGGAATAGGCCCTACTTACCAGGATAAAATTGGCAGAGTAGGATTGCGGGTAGGCGATATTATTGCTCCCGATTTCAAAGACCGCTATAACAAACTGTTGGAGCGCCACCGCAAAATGGTGGAGTTCTATGGTCAGCAGCTCGACCTGGGCGACCAGGAGGCCATTTTCTTCGAAGCCGTTGAGTACCTGCGCACGCTTAAGCTTGTCGACAGCGAGTATATGATTAACGAAGCCATGAAAAATGGCGAGCGCATTTTGGCCGAAGGAGCACAAGGCTCATTGCTCGATGTAGATTTCGGGACTTATCCGTTTGTAACATCCTCTACCACGCTGGTGGCCGGAGCCTGTACTGGTTTGGGAGTAGCGCCCCGCCACATTGGTGAGGTATATGGTATATTTAAAGCCTACTGTACCCGTGTTGGTAGCGGCCCGTTCCCAACGGAGCTGCACGACCAGGTAGGAGAAGACATTCGTCAGGCCGGAAGAGAATTTGGTTCTACCACAGGCCGACCACGCCGTTGCGGTTGGGTCGATTTACCTTCGCTCAAGTATTCCATCATGCTGAATGGCGTTACGCAACTCAACATGATGAAAGCGGATGTTTTGACAGAGTTCGATACTATTCAGGTGTGTACGCATTACAAGCTGGCATCTGGTGAAGTAACAGACCAGTTGCCTCACTCCCTCGATGGTGAGCACATTGAGCCAGTGTACGTAGACCTGCCTGGCTGGAAAGTAGATCTTAACTTAATAGAATCGGTAGAGGAGTTGCCAGAGGCTTTTATGAACTACATCAGGTTTCTGGAAGAACACCTGCAGGTGCCAATCTCAATTGTATCAGTAGGACCAGACAGAAAGAGCACACTCAGAAGAGAGATAGAAAAGGTGGGCTAAAGTTTTCAGGTTCCAGAATAATCAGAGCGGCTCTGTCTTGTATAAAGGCAGAGCCGCTTTGCGTTGTACAGAAATCTCTTTCAGATTGAGTGCAGGATAAACGTTTTAGGCAAACGGAACAGTGAAAGGGATACAGGAAAGTAGATGCGCAAAAGGGGGATGAGAGGAGTTACAAAAACCATAAAGCACATGGATAATAAGAGCAGCTGCCTAATAGAATAGACTAGGGTGCATGACGAGAAACCTTATGGTAAACTTTGCCTAAATTATTCGAATGAAAAGAGCCTTCCGAAGGCAAAAACACCATTGGCAATCCAAGGGTAAAACCTGAAACAGCCAGAGTTCAACCGCAACCACATGAGCAGGTAAGAGGAGAGGATGAAGCAGCAGGCCTAAGCTAAGGAAGGAAAACAACATCTCAGCCACCTTAGTACATGCAAGGAGATACGTTTGATGTCCTCCTTCTACCAGGGTAACTAGTGCTGCCCCAAATTAAAAACAATGCTGGCTCCATCTTGTGCTGGTCTTGTGCTGGCGCGAGCGTCCTCGCTCATGTCAACTATTCCGCGGCCTCTAACCGCTTTAAAGATCTTTGGATGAGGCCCCTCAACCCATAAATAATATTAAACCAGCCGATAAATTATCCCAAAGGCCCATCCAAGGGAAAGCAGACGACCTGACCCTTGACTGAAAAAGAGCAAAAGCCCTTCCGGAGGCTGATTTCATTGGA
>NZ_VRTY01000144.1 GCF_008017455.1 Pontibacter qinzhouensis
GTATGTCCAGGCCCGTTACCTCGGTGAAGCCTACTTTGCTTCCTCCCCATTCTACCAGGAAGTGAAACTTGGGAAGCGGATAATCTGCCATTAGTTCTTCTGCTTAAAGTGAAAACGCTTGTTTAAATTGCTTATCTGACTCAGTTTGTCTCTTTTAGAAACACCCCTTCTAACCCTCCATTCAAAACTATAATTTCTAATTTTGAATTTCTGATTTGGTGAAGCCCTAAGACTCAGCCATTTTATGGGAGAATTTAAGGATGATGAATTCGGCGGGCCGTACTGCTGCCATGCCTATTTCCACAATCATGCGGCCTTCCAGAATATCGATCGGGTTCATGGTTTTGCCCAGGCCCACGGCTACATAAAAGGCATGTTCGGGCTTGGCTCCCTGTAGCGCTCCCTGCCGCCAGATAAAGTGCAGGAAATTCTCGATCATAGCCTGTACTTTTACCCAGGTATTGGCATCGTTGGGCTCAAAAACGAACTGCTCCGTTGCCTTTTTCACCGATTCCTCTACCATTACAAACAGCCTGCGTACCGGAATATAGCGCCACTCGTTGTCGTTGCCGGCCAGGGTACGGGCACCATAAACAAGCGTGCCCTTGCCAAAGAAAGTGCGGATGGCGTTGATCGATTTTCCGGCCGTAACGTCTACGTTCAGGGCATCTAGTTGCGACTTGGTGAAGGTAACGGCTGGTTCTACCACATTGGCCAGGCTCACGTTGGCAGGCGCTTTCCAGACACCGCGGGTGCGGTCTACCATGGCGTAAACACCTGCTATGGCCCCGCTTGGCGGCATGGCGGCCAGGCTGTCTCGTACACCAGCCAATATCTGCTTATACACCGGAAACGAATTCACCAGGTTCTTCTCCAGTTCCTCGGCATGTTTGCTGGCCGTGCCTACCAGCAGCGACAGCACCGCATTGTTAACAGGCTCAAATGCTGCCTGAAGTTGCGTAACTGTGCTTTGAAGTAAAGCCTCATCGTCGGCACCCGCTATCAGGTTAGTGGCCGGAGCCCCTACAACTCCTTCCCAAGCGCCAGCATCAAAGGTGCCGGCCGCATCTACTTGCACACTATAAGCAGCTATATCGGCGGCGGCTTCTGCATCCAGGCCAACGATATGCGCGAAAGCCGGGCTGAAGGTATTTTTTACATAGCCTTCGAGGGTGGTTTTAAGTTCAGCATTGGTAATTTCGGAACCAGACACCAAGGTATTCACCATTTTCCCGATAGCCTCCAGATAATTAAAAAGTGCCTCTACCTCACTTACTGTCTTATTCGTGTTAAAGTCGGCCATCAGTTCGTTAAACTTATCACGCAGAATGAAAGAAGGAGCAATGGCCTCTATCTTATCCTGAATGCTGGCTACATCGGCAGACGCCTGATCTACTTTATCAAGCGCTTCGTGTAAGGCAGCATCGGAGGTAAGACCTTTAAGCGAAATTTTGGAGTTACTTCTAAAAAGAACATCATCTTTATTCACATCCTTGTACTTCACATTTTTGGGTAGCGATACTTTAAGCCAGGGCGTGTAAGCCATGCCGTAACTAAGGAAATTAATGCCAATGTTATTCCTGAACTGAACGCCAAGCGGATCATCGGCTTTCAGATCCAGAATGGTGACACGGTCCATGCGCATTTCATCGGCACAATGCTTCAGGGCTGCCTGCTGCACGTCTTTGAGCTTGTCGGCAGTAAGATTTGCGGCATCCGGAAAGAGCAGAATGGTGGGTTCATCTTCTTTCATCAATGCCTCCAGTCCCTTCTTAAAATCCTCGGCATCGAGTGTGGCTCCGTAAAGGCCCACCGCCATAATGTAGCAGTCGCCCCCGCCATTGGCGAAAAACAGGCGCAGGCTATCGTACATAAATTTGGTGTTGCTTACATCCGCCGACTTAAAGTTATTGGCATCGTCGAGGTCAATGCGGGTGATGGTCGGTGATGGACCTTCTCCATAAAATAACTCATACTCTACCAGAGAGCCAATCCGTTTGGGCTTCAGCAGCAGGTCGCCTTTGGTTATTTCATCCATCTTTTCGGTATAACCAATAAAGGCTGGGATGGCAGTTTCGACCTGCGCTACCGATGGCGGGAACTTGGCAATCTCCTCGACAAAAACACCAGGAGTTTTATATACAGTAGCCATAATAATGATCTTTTAAGTTAGAAGTTGATGAACGTTTCTGTTGTAAATAGTTCTTCCTGTTTATCGAGCAGCCGGTCGCCCCGCGGACTAGGTAAGGGGGAGGCCACTACCAGCGTGCCCGTGTTGCCACTCAGGGTCTTGCGGGGCTGGTCTGATAACGGGATCGGTTTAAGGGAGATAAACTGCCGCAGGCCAGCTTGCTGAAAAGTAAACTCACCGCTGCTGTCGTGTATGGTGTCGATGTCTTCGGTTCGGGTTTTGTAGCGCCAGTACACACTCCTGCTGCCAAAGTGAAGGGTGAACTTAATATTCTTTAAAGTGCCGTCCGGCTTCAGAAAAGAGAGCGGCTGGTCCTGCGGGAGGTGATACAGGTCCAGGAACATGGGAGTACCGGCCACCTCTGCTGCAGCCGGGTAGTACACAAAATGTGTTTCGGCATTTACCGAAATTTTATATAAACCCGCCGGAAGCTTCCTAAAATCTACGGGCACCTGGTCGTGGGGCTCATTGAAAGAGACACGCTGGCTTGCCATTTTTTTTGTATAGTTGCCGTTGGGAGCCTGATAGGCAAACAGGCTTACCTCATGCACGGTAGCCGGAGCCGCCGCTGTAATGGCGTGGTGCGGCCCTGCCAGTACAATCGGGTATGTTTCTCCTGCTTCTGTTACCACAGTATCCTCGCCACTCACAAACTGCTTTTCCTCGCGCAACACCCAGAAATCTTTTGCGGCCTGGCTGTTGTTGGGTTGTTGGTTGCCGCTGTTCTTTTTAATGGCTTCGTAGGTTTTGCCATTGGTTCCCTTGGCGAACTCTCCGGGTTTGTAGCTGTTTGTGTTGCTGTAGCTGCCGATGGGCGCAGTAAGATAATTTACAGTGCCTGTGCTGCTGCCTTTCAGGTTGCTGAACCAGAAACACTTAAAGCCAGCTTCGGGCAGCGGCAGGTTGGTAAAGTTTACATAGTTCGGCGACTGTGGCTGCAGCATAAAGGAGAAGCGGGTGAATAGTTCCGGCAGCGCTACCGGTTTATGGGCGGCATCCAGGCGGACCACCACCAGCAACTGGTTCTCGACCTGCCGCAGCAGGCAGCCACTTTCTTTCAGGAGACGCGCCGTTTCGGGCAGCGGCACGAACAGCACCTCTTTCCATTTGCCGCTGCCGAAATAATCGTGCAGCACCTCGATCGAGAATAATATCTGGTAACGGAGCGTCATCTGTGAATAGAAGAAGTTTCGGTGATAATGGTTTCGATCAGTTTACCTTCAGTGGCTACAGCGTCTTCATCTTCCACGGTGAGTTGCCGCACTTTATACATCACAGAGGGCATGTATTTCCCTCCCAGGGTGCTCCAGATGTGGTTTATCTGCTCGAAGTTGAGCGAGAATAAATCGGCATGAAGCTGCAGAATTCTGCTGTCGAGGCTGGGGTGTGTGAGCGGCGTAAAAAAGCTGTTGGACTGGAAGAACTGCATAATCAGCGTGATCATGCGCAGGCTGTCGGAGTAGGTGTTCATGTTGGCGGCCAGCAGGATGTAGATGTTCACGTACAGGGGCGGGTTCTTATATAACACGCTCGTGTCTGTTTTCCGGTAGTTCTCCCGCACCTTGGCCACCTTGTCTTCCTCTATATTGATGAGCGAGAGCACGGTTCTGTTCACCAGCGAGTTTTGCCCCTGGTCACCGTCTGCGGCTTTGGCAATATTCCCCAGCACCAGGCGGGCATCGGTGGTGGCCCCAAGCTTCTGGTTCAAGAACTTGTTTAACTCGACAGCCAAAAAACTCAGGGATTCGCTGATCATACAAACAGCAGCTTAATTTTACATAACCAGAAACAGCCTTACTGCCTGTTATAGAAAGCAACAGACGTAGGACAAAAACGCACCTCCTGAGTATTCCCCAGATCACGTAGGTTCAGTAGCACGCTACCAGCAATTATTCTAATGGAAATAGCCTTCCAAAGCCAAAACGTCTGTTTTTGCTCAAGGGTCGCCAAGCCTTGTCGGGTTGTTTGGCACCAGCTACAGGTATTAGTTTGGGCTAACGTCTGCTAATAGCGGATCGGGAGTAGGCATTTGTGCATCCATTTCAGCAGATGCTTTGTTTACATGAACCAGTTCCTGACGCAGTTGCTTATATTTTTCCCAGTTAAACCTGGTCAGGAAGGTAGCTGCACCGCGCACGCCTACTTCGAACAAGCGCCTTTTCTCGGCATCAGGCATGTTAAAGTCGAGCCAGTTAAAGCTGGCGGTGTCGAGGCAATGCACCAGGTGCTTGTAATCGGGGTTGCGGGAGATAAAGTCGAAGTCGTGGGTTTGGCGGGCAGAGTCGAAGATGGCACCGAGCAGGTCGGGCACTTTGCGGATGATGCGGGGGTGGTGCCGGTCTACGCCCAATTTTACGCCGAAGGTAGGTGCGTTCGGGACTTTGTTATGGTTATGGAACAGGTCGATCGGGAAGTTGGAGTTTATGCCGCCATCCAGAAAAAAAACTTCATCTGGCACATTACCGCTATAGCCTACCTTGCGCCATTTTTCGAGCTGCTTCTCGCCGAACGGAAGGTTCCTGAGGCGGTACGGGTGGAAGAAGAACGGGATAGACATGGAAGACCGCACAAAGTCGGCAGGGTTTACCTGGTCTGGGTTTGCCCAATACAGGTCAGACATCTCCGGAAAATTAACTTTGGTTTGGGTGGTGATATCGGCTGCTACAAGAGCAAAGCGGCCTGCATCAGCCGCCGCATAAGGCGTGCCATCGCGTAACCGGAGCATGTCGTTGCCCTGCTTGCGCAGTTCCTTTAACTTGGCCAGAGTATCTACATTCTTCTTTTTCAGCAGCTCACTCATCCAGTTATGAAAGTTGGAACCCGGATTGAGGCCAAAATCTTCCCGGATGTTATCGATTACCTGCGCCCCTTTCCAGGCTAGTTTCAGGGCGCGGCTTTTGGAGGTAACAGCTTTTATAAAATCTTTGGCATCGGAATCGCCATCCACGAAATCGTAAAAATCCTTTTCGGCCATAATTTCAAGGAGCCACTCGCTGCTAGGCTTGTTTTTGGGTCCGGCCGCAGCCATGAGCAAGGCATTGATAGAGCCTGCCGAGGTTCCGCCCAACTGCAAAAACCGAATACCGAACTGCTCCAGTGTATACACGTAGCCCACCAGGGCAATTCCGAGCATGCCGCCTCCTTCCATCACGAGGTCTACATATTGGTTGCCTTCCTCGTCTACTACATCCGAAAACTTCTTATTTTTCAGGTGATCGCGGAGAGACTCCAGCTCATTTTGCACAAAGCCATTGTTGGTGGTAAAGTCTTCTGTTTTCATAGAGTTGTGGGTTAGGGTATTCAAAACAAACAAATCAGTTACAAGAGCCTATTACTGCGCGCTTCTCTTCGCTCCGGTGGCAGAACAGGTGTAAGATGTTCTTTGGCTTGGAATAGCCATGGTTAAGTATGCTCCTGGTTGCATTAAAGCATCCTGTTTTTCCACCTAATCACCAAATATGTCCTTCTTATAAAGGTGCTTCCGGGAATCTCTTTGCACGCACGCATGCCCCATACCATTTTATAGCTGGTGCAGCAACACGAAGCCGGAACAAAGCAGTCCCCCCCTTCCTAAAGTAGAGAAGGGTTTTATCAGGTTGCTTCATAGCTTGAAAAGGCTTGGGGTTTGGCGGATACAAAGAAAACCTGCTATGCTCCAATGAGCATACATGCTTACAGTAAAACAAAAGCCAGCAAAAATCACGAGATGGAAGGATGGGTGCAGAATCCTTCGACAGGAGCAGGTATGTAAAGGGTACCCGGAACCTAAGGTAGCATTAGCTGATACGCGCGTAGAGCTTTATGATCAGGAACAATAATGTGAATATACGTTGTAAATATATGAAAAGCAAAATTTTATTTTAATTATTTATTAAGTAATTATTTAAAGTTCAGCTCTTTACAATCAAAACAACTACTATACTGTAGTTTAAACAAGATATCTTAAATGAGATGTTAAATTACCTGCAGTTGCATATTTTTTCCGAAAGCATATGATAGGTATTAAAACGTTTGCTGCACCTGTTGTAGGTTACCAATTATTTGAATGAAAAAGGCCTTCGGTAAGTATTTTTACACTTCAAGGTTCAAGGGCATAAAAGGGGATTTCTGGTGTGAACAAATTACACGGAGAGACTTGGTAAATACAAATTTAAAAATGCCATGTTCCAGGTCTGGCTGCTTCATAAGTAAATAGATACTTTACCAGATATTTAAATATTACATAAGCCTACTGCAAGAGAAACAGGCTCATTAAACTATAGCCTTACCTGTACCCCCTCGTACAAACCGCAAACCGGTAGGTCTGCATCTGCTGCGCATCAGATCCTGCCACACGTCTGTTTCTATAGGGCATTTTCGCCAAAGCCTGCCGCGTACAGGTCAACTGCACCTAAAAAATGACACTTTTCCGGCATCTGGCTTTAACAATAAAATGTTGCTACCCGTATTTCTTTCTTACAACCGTTGCAACAACTAAAATCAGGTACAAGAATTTGCTGGCCACATGTTGGCGCAAAGGCAAGGCTCACCGGAAAAATCGCTGCAGACAACTCCTGTGCAATCTCAGCTTAAGTGAGAAACAGGGAACTACAACACGTAAAAACAAACGAAACACTATGGCAAACCATTCTCCTACTACAGCGCCTACCGAAAAAATATCGCTGAAGATTAATGGTGCGGAACAACAACTAACCGTAGCAACCTGGACCTCACTGCTCGACCTGTTGCGGGAGTACCTGCACTTAACCGGCACCAAAAAAGGCTGCGACCACGGCCAGTGCGGCGCCTGCACCATCCTGCTCGATGGCAAGCGCGTTAACTCCTGCCTCAGTCTGGCAGTGATGCACGACGGCTCCGAAATCACCACCATCGAGGGCATTGCCAATGGCGACCAACTGCACCCGGTACAGCAGGCTTTTGTAGAGCACGATGCCTTTCAGTGCGGCTACTGCACCCCCGGCCAGATCTGCTCTACCATCGGGCTTATAAACGAAGGCAAGGCAAAGACGCTAGATGATATTCGGGACCTGATGAGCGGTAATATATGCCGGTGCGGAGCTTATTCTAACATCGTAAAAGTGGTGCAGGAAGCACTGGAAAGGAGCCAGAACGCATGAGACCTTTCACCTACAACCGGGCCACAGATGTGGCTGCTGCCGTAGAGCAGGTTAGCCTGAACAAAGAGGCCAAATTTATTGCCGGCGGCACAAACCTGCTCGACCTGATGAAGATTGACGTGATGCACCCGCAGCACCTGGTCGACATTACCCGGTTAGCCCTGAACACCATAGAAGACACTGCTAACGGAGGATTACGACTGGGCGCACTGGTTACCAACGCCGACACAGCCTACAACGAAAAAGTGGAGCAGCGCTACCCGCTCCTCTCGCATGCTATACTGGCGGGTGCCTCTGCCCAACTGCGCAACAAAGCCACCGATGGCGGAAACCTGTTGCAACGTACCCGCTGCTACTACTTCTACGACAAAGCTACTCCCTGCAACAAGCGCGAACCTGGCTCCGGCTGCTCCGCCAAAGAAGGTTTTAACCGCATACACGCCATACTAGGCACCAGCGAGCATTGCATTGCCACGCATCCATCTGATATGTGCGTGGCTCTGGCTGCTTTAGAAGCCACAGTGCAGGTAAGCGGCCCCAACGGAGA
The DNA here is from genome assembly GCF_008017455.1 of Pontibacter qinzhouensis. Classification (GTDB taxonomy): domain Bacteria; phylum Bacteroidota; class Bacteroidia; order Cytophagales; family Hymenobacteraceae; genus Pontibacter; species Pontibacter qinzhouensis. Next base: position 7,856 of record NZ_VRTY01000144.1, read on the forward strand.
TCGTGCTATACCGTTTGCAGATTTCCACCGCTTACCCGGGGACACCCCGCACATAGATTCCAACCTGAAAGAAGACGAGATAATTACAGCCATTGAACTGCCGGCCAAAGGCTTTGAGAAAAACTTTACGTACCTGAAGCTGCGCGACCGCCAGTCGTATGCATTTGCATTGGTATCAGTGGCAGCAGCATTGGACATGGACGGGAACACCATAAAAGAAGCCCGCATTGCTTTAGGTGGTGTTGCACACAAACCCTGGCGAAACACAGCCGCCGAAGAAATGCTTGCCAACCAACCTGCTACAACTGAAAACTTCCGGAAGGTGGCAGAAACCATTTTACAAGAAGCCAAAGGCTTTAAATACAATGCCTTTAAAATAGAGTTGGCCAAACGCGCCATTGTACGGGCTTTACAACAAGCCGCTAAACTGGAGGAGGGAGCATAAGATGCAGACAAAATACATTGGTAAATCTGTGAGCCGCGTAGACGGTCCTGCCAAGGTAAAAGGCGAAGCAAAATATATAGCGGAGTTTAATGAGCGGGAGCATCTGCATGGCTATGTCATATCCAGCAGGATAGCCAAAGGAAAAATAACGAAACTTGATGCCAGCAAAGCCCTGGCCTTAGATGGCGTTGTTGAGGTGTTTTCGCACCAAAACCTGCCCCGCCTGGCCTGGCTCGATCTCAGCTACAAAGACATGGATGCCCCGCCCGGCTCTCCTTTCCGGCCACTCTATAACAACAAGATAAAGTTTAGCATGCAGCCTATCGCATTGGTTGTAGCTAAAACCTTTGAGCTGGCGCGCTATGCCTCTCTGTTAGTAGAGGTGGAGTACGAGGTGGAGCCACACATTACCAACCTCGAAGATAACCTGGACAAGGCGCAGGAGGCCAGCGGCATGCGCTTTGGCTATGAGCCTCCCTCCTCCCGTGGCAACTTCGAAGCCGCGTATGCAGAAGCCAACGTAACCCTGGAGGAAAGCTATTTTCATGGGGCGGAACACCACAACCCGATGGAGATGCATGCTACCACCGTGTTCTATGAGAAAGACGACACCCTGACTATTTACGACAAAACCCAGGGAGTACTGAACAGCCAGCACTACGTTGCCATGATTTTCGGTTTGTCCAAAGATCGGGTGCGGGTGCTATCGCCGTTTATAGGTGGGGCCTTTGGGTCTGCCCTGAGACCGCAGTACCAGCTGTTCCTGGCTACGCTGGCCGCGCTGGAGCTGAAGCAGTCGGTTAAGGTAGTACTTACGCGGCAGCAGATGTTCTCTTTCAGTCACCGGCCTATAACCCTGCAAACAATGACTTTAGGTGCCTCCCCAGACGGCAAGCTGCAGGCAATCAGGCATGCGGCTTATTCTGAAACATCGCAGTTCGAGAATTACCTCGAGAACATTGTAAACTGGTCTGGCAAACTATACTCCTGCGATGATGTGGAGCTGGAGTACAAACTTGTGAAGCTGGATACTTACTCACCGCTAGATATGCGGGCTCCCGGAGCTGCAACCGGCGTAGTGGCACTGGAGTGTGCCATGGATGAACTCTCCTACAAGCTGAACATAGACCCGCTGGAGCTCCGGCTGCGCAACTACACCGACATCCAACCCGGCTCTAAAAAGCCATTCTCGAGCAAAGAACTGCGCGCCTGCTACCAACAGGGGGCCGAGCGCTTCGGCTGGGATAAGCGGAACCCGCAGCCACGCTCCATGCAGGAAGGCCATAACCTGGTTGGCTACGGCATGGCCACCGGCATATGGGATGCCATGCAACTACCCGCCAGGGCCAAGGCAGTTTTCACAGCAGATGGAAAATTAACGGTAAGCAGCGCCACCGCCGATATAGGTACCGGCACTTACACCATTATGACGCAAATAGCCGCCGAAACCCTGGGGCTGCCACTGGAGCAGGTAACAGCCCAGCTCGGCGATAGCTCCATGCCATTATCGTTGCTGGAAGGAGGATCGGCCACGGCAGCCTCTGTTGGCACAGCGGTAATGTATGTGTGCCAGAAGCTGCAAAAGAACCTGCTGAAACTTGCCCGGAACCTAAAGAACTCTCCCTTCGCCAAAGCCAAGCTGGCCGATGTGCTGTTCGAGGACGGCAACATGATCTTAAAAAATGACCCGGAAGTTAGCATTGCACTTACAACCATTCTGCAGCAAAACGACCTGAAGGTACTGGAGAAGAAAGCAACGGCGATGCCGAACCTGCTGAAGCAAAGCCGCTATGCCCGTAACACCCATTCTGCTGTTTTTGTGGAGGTTCATGTAGACGAAGACCTGGGCACCATTATCGTAAAACGGGTGGTAAGCGCTATTGCAGGTGGTCGTATTCTGAATGCTAAAACAGCTCATAGCCAGATATTGGGTGGCGTGGTTTGGGGCATCTCGATGGCACTGCAGGAAGACACGTTTATGGACCATACTTTTGGTCGTTTTATGAACCACGACCTGGCTGAGTACCATGTTCCTGTTAATGCCGACATCCGCGATATTGAAGTCATTTTTGTAGAGGAGCAGGACAAGGTGGCAAGCCCGATTGGTGTGAAAGGCCTGGGAGAAATAGGCTTGGTAGGTGTAGCGGCGGCTATTGCCAATGCCATTTATCATGCCACAGGTAAACGCGTAAGAGACCTGCCTATTACCCTAGACAAAGTTATGTAGCCTGCCATTTTAAGTAAAACCAGGAGAAAACCGAATAAGCATATAGCAGCCAGGTATGAAAACAACTTATAATGGCAAACCCGAAAGCCGGGTAGACGGCAAAGCAAAAGTAACCGGCGAAGCCCGTTATGCTGCCGAGTTTACGACAACAGGATTACTACATGCCTACGTCGTCTCCAGCGAGATTGCCAAAGGCACTATTCAGAGCATAGATACCAGCCAAGCTTTAAAAGTAGCGGGTGTGGTGCATGTTTTTACGCACGAGAACCGACCACAAACCGCCTGGTTCGATAAAAGTTACCAGGATGAGGACTCGCCGCCAGGTTCTCCGTTCCGGCCGCTCTATAGCAACGAAATTCAGTTCAGCCAGCAACCCATTGCCCTGGTAGTAGCCGAAACGCTGGAGCAGGCCAGGTACGGAGCCATGTTGGTTAAAGTGGAGTACCAGCAGGAGCCACATACCACCGATCTGCTTGCCAACCAAAACAAAGCCTACGTGCCGAAGGAGTACAAGTCGCAGCCGCCACCCGAAAAGCGAGGCGATGCTGACAAAGCTTTTGCCGGTGCGGCAGTTAAAGTAGAGCAGAGTTATTTCCATACGGCAGAGCATCACAACCCGATGGAGATGCATGCTTCTGTTGCCATTTGGGAAGAGGACGGCACCCTGACCGTGTACGACAAGACACAAAGCGTACAAAACAGCAAAAAGTACATCTCCCAGATCTTCGACTTGTCGGAGAAAGAGGCACGGGTGCTCTCGCCGTTTGTAGGAGGTGCCTTTGGTTCGGGGCTGCGGCCGCAATACCAGCTGTTTTTGGCGGTAATGGCCGCCCTACACCTGAAACGCTCGGTAAAGCTGGTGCTCACGCGGCAACAAATGTTCTCGTTTGGGCACCGGCCTGCCACACTTCAAAAAGTACAACTCGGTTCCTCAACAGATGGCAATCTGCAGGCGGTTCGGCACGAAGCATTTGCCGAAACATCAAGG
>NZ_VRTY01000145.1 GCF_008017455.1 Pontibacter qinzhouensis
CGCCCCGCCCGCCCGAACGAGAAGCACGGTGTAGGATCGGTGATAGATGCCGGCATCGAAGTCATCAAACTCAAAAAAATGCTGGCGCAGGCCAATTAAACCCTCGACCAAAATCAGCGTTTTGTTCTTCTGGAGGGCATTTTTATTTGAATAATTTGGCTCGTTGAAGGTTCTGCTGTCCTAAACCCAAAAGTTCTGCTTCTGTTGCTAATTGCGGTATTCCCGTAGTGGCAGCAGAAGCAGAACTTTTGGGTTTAATCGAAGCTGTTGACCATGTTCTGGTGCAGCGACTGCGGGCTCCAGTAGCCGCTCGCGATAATGCGCCTGATGGTGTAGAGTGGCTCCTGCTCATCGGGTTTGCCAGCCAGTTGAAAGGCTGCAGCCATGCCTCTGCTTTTAAGTTCGGGTATGGCGGCTGGGTTCCAGAGCCCGAAGGGGTAAGCAAAGTACGTAATTGGGGTGCCGGTAATCTCTTCCAGTTGCCGGGTTGGTTTCTCTATCTGGGTAATCCAGTCCTGTGGCTGGTATTTCTTTACATTTTGATGATCCCAGGTATGCGACCCGATAACGTGGCCTGCTTGTGCCAGCTCCTTTACCTGTGCCCGGCTCATGTAGCGGGGCCTGCCTAAGGAAACCGTCATAATGAAGAACACGCCTTTATAGCCATGCCTTTCCAGCTCCGGTGCGGCAACAGTGTATTGGCTCAGGTTCGTGTCGTCGAAGGTGAGCATAATAGGTTTGGGTGGTAAGGGGGCACCTGTGGTGAGATAAGCCAGTAACTGATCGGGCAAAATGGTGTGGTAGCCACTGTCGGCGAGTAGCTGTAGCTGTTCCTGAAATCGGGCAGGAGGCACAATATACGCTTTGGCAGCTTCGGAGTCGCTGGGCTGCCACTCCCGTATCTGGTGGTAACACAGAACCGGCACCTGCCGGCGGGCTAGTATGGTGGCTGCATCGGCGAGTGCAGGTGCAGGTAGAGCGGCAGCATACGCAGTATCAGGAGAGGTGGTGGCCGGAGCTGCAGCTTTGTCTGGCTCCTGCGTAGGAGCGGAGTTACAGGAAAAACAGAGCCACACCAGGCTCGCAAGCAATTTTATAGGTGCTGCAGCGGCAAAAAAAGCTTTCGATTTAAACATAATCCGGTACCTTCTGGAAGTGCGCAATATATTCAATCTTAACCAGCTATTTTCTGCCGCCAATTTATGCTGTATCCCTCGACCCAAATCCTCAGAAAAACCTTCTGGAGGCCATTTTTATTTAAATAATTTGCCTCCTATAGTTTCTTAATGGCGTTAAACAGGTCGGTGCCGGCCTGCAACTGGCCTTTGGCTGTGGCATGCAGCTTGTCTTGCGGAATGCGGTCGTAGCTATTCGTTTCGATAATGGAAACGGTGCGAGAGTCGGTTGAGGCGCGTTTAATTTTGGCGGTATTCACAACATGGCCATGTGGCATAGCGGCTACGTCTTCAAAAACCTTGAAAATTATGCGTTTGGTGTTTGCCAGGTAACTCACCTGGTCCAGAGCGGCAAAAAAGGCAGTTTCGTTTTCGAGGTAAACGTTTGCTTTTTCGGAGTAGGTGCCGTCTGCTTCGCCCTGCCACCAGCTTAAGGTTTTAAATACAGGTGTTTTCCCTGATGCTTCGAGTGCTTTTCGGGCTCTTTCTATTTCGCTTTTTGCAAAAGGCAGTAGTTCGTTGGATTCCGGGTGCCAGTCTTGAATTTCGGACTCGTTCGATTTAAAGAGCTGCGAGTTTCCGAAGCCTACCACTATAAAGTAAACCTCCTTCTTCTGGTGGTCGCGGAGCAACTGTGCCGCTTTTACTACAGGCCCAAACATGCCCTCCTGTGACTGTGTGTTTACGCCTGCCTGAATAATTTCATATTTACCACTCGCTTTATTAAAGATATAGCAGCTATCTTGCGGCTCGCGCATTTCTTTGGGCAACTGGTAGGCATGGCCAACGCCTAAGCTGTTCGACTGGCCCATAATGATATGCACATCTACTTGCTCGCCAGGAGACGTGTTATCGTCTTTGCAGGCACTAAAAATCAGGAAAAAGCTAAATAGGAATACTAATTTACAAGCGTTTAAATATTTCATTTCGTTCTAATGTTTATGGAAAAGATGATGTAGCAGAAAAATGCCGGTGGCAGAAAAACCGAAAAGTATTATTAAGCTTGTGTATTTAGTTGAAATACATGGAGTTATAAGTGGCTATGACATTTGCTATATAGAAAGTAGTACATGTACGATGTACTGTCTCCTTTGGTTTTGCCATTGCTGATGCTGCACTACCCACTACCTGACTTCAGGAACAGGGGCAATCTAATCTTAGGAAATGAACATTTGTTAGTTTGCTTCATTCAGTAGCGAATTAAAAAGCAGCTTATTAGCGTCTATAGATCATTCAGCTGAACTTTAAGGTTAATATGTTTTCAAAACGCATGTGCTTTTTTGGCATGGTTTTAAAGCTGCATCCAGAAAAATTAAATATTTATTTTATGAGATACCTTTTATTGAAGAGTTTATTTGTGCTCATGCTGGCAACGACCATCGCCTCCTGTTCTTCTTCCAGAAAGCAAACCGGAAGCAACGGCAAAGTTATAATTCTGGAAGATGGCCGCAATGCGCGTGCAGGCGGTAGTGCAAAAGATAATGGCTTGCACAAAGGCTGGTACAAGAACACAAATAACCCGCATTACCCAAACACAACTAACCCTGGCCATACAAAGAAAAAAGGTTCGGCTACGTCTAAAAAGCAACCTGGTAAAGCAAAGGGTAAAAAAGGGTAGTACAGCAGAAGCAACCTTTGGTAGTGGCAGCTATTGCGCCATCGCTTTTTCGTAGCTGCCGTTGCTTTAGCTGCTGATGCCCGTATAAGGCGTATGGCTGAGCTTAACATAAGATATTCCCGTACGCCTCACTCCGAAAAGCTGAAGTGGGTAGACCGTATGACCAAGGTAATGGATAACCAGTTCCGGTTTCCGGGTACGAACTGGCGCTTTGGTCTGGACCCGCTGCTGGGGCTGTTTCCGGGAGTTGGCGATCTGGCCTCTTTTGTTGTATCGGCACTGCTGATTATGACCATGGCCCGGCATGGTGCCAGCGGTAAATTGGTTACGCTAATGCTGCTGAACTCCGCCATGGATGCCATTATTGGCAGTATTCCGCTGCTGGGCAATATTTTCGACTTCGCCTACAAAGCCAATGAGCGCAATGTAAAGATGCTGCGCAGCCATTATGAGCAAGGCAAATACCAGGGCAGCGGCAAAGGCATTGTGATGGGTGTGTTAGTAGCAGTGTTGCTCATTACCGTAGTCATGATCTGGCTGATGTGGCAAATCATTGCCTGGTCTTACCGCATGCTAGGCGAATACCTGTAGAAATACCATACAGAGCCCTTGGATCGAAATAGGTGTTTAAGGCTTCTGAAGGCATTTTTCATCTGAATAATTTGAGTTGGGCGGAAGGCTTCAACAAAAGATGATCTGCTGTGATGTTACTTGCCTTAGTAGCTCTGGGAGAGATGGAAGTCAGGAGGCAACGATCTGTAGCAGCTTACATCCGGCCCAGGGCTCTGGCAATTTCCAGGGCTTGCAGGGCGCTTGCTTCTTTGTCTTTTATTTCGAGCATCAGGTCCATGTCGAGGCCTTCGGTAACGGTCAGGAAATCGTGGAAGAGCTCTTTTTCAATGTGTTGCACGTGCTTGCCTTTGCGCTCGCCGGGTGCCTGTGAGCTGTAGTCCATCATGAGCAGGCCGTCTTTGGCTTGCCAGGTGCTGGCTGCCATTTCTACAGCCTCGGCCATGGGTTCGCCATTTCCTAAACATTCATGATGAAAATTGTCGAAGATGATGGGCATGCCGGTCATTTCGTGCAGCACCAGGCAATCCTGCAAGCTGTAGGTGCGGTCGTCGTTTTCAACGCACAGGCGAGCTTTTACAGCTTCGGGCAGCATGGTGTGGTATACTTCGGCAAAGCGGTTAAGAGCAGAAGTTTTGTCGCCGTAAGCGCCACCACCGTGTATCTGTAACTTGGCGGTTGAGTCGAGCCCCATCAGGTCGAGAATACTGCCCTGGTATACCAGTTCGGCAATGCTGTTGCGTACGGTCTGCTCGTTTGGCGAGTTAAGCACCACAAACTGGTCGGGGTGCATAGATATGCGCATGTTGTTGTTCCTGATGTACTCGCCCAGCCGCCGGAAAGTCATCTGGAAATGTTCTTGCCAGTTGTAGGTATTTATGGCGTGCGAGGCGAAAGGCACCAGTCCGGAAGTAAGCCTGAAAAATAGCAGGCCATGTGCTACATTGTATTCGAGTATGCGGCGTAGGCAAGCCAGGTTCTGTTCTACGGTAGTAATCAGGCGATCTTCTGAGTAAGAGGCCAGCCTAAAGGTTCTGGAGGAGGTACAGTCGAGGCTTTCGTTGATGCAGGGATAACCGATTTTCATAAAAATACAAGTTGCTAACAAGGTATCCTTACGATGGCGCTGCCAGTTTTGATGAACAAACGCAGCTATTTATAGCCGCGATTGTCTTTAAAAAGGCGGTTGTACTCTTCTCTTTCCTGCTGGGCCTCCTTCAGAATGCGCTCCATCTCCAGTTCCGTCAGTATCTGCTGCAGCTTCGCCTTCTGTTTTCCTTCTTTCGAGAACATCTCATATAGCATAGAGATAGGGCTGGTAATAGAAGGGGCTGCTGCCGGTGCAGGCGGCGGAATGTCTACAGGTGGTTTATAAGAGGGGTTTTTAACGTAATTGGGGTCCGGGCGCTTCATGTTTCGGATGGCGCGCTCAATCATTTCCTGCGATGGCCGGTTGGTTACCTCCACCTCGCCCAGCATCACACTATCTTCCTGCATCACAATGCTAACCCGCAGCTCCGACACAGGCAGGTTGCGGGGCAGGTACAGAATAGATTTGTAACCGATTGCCCGTATCAGAAGGGTATCCTGCTGGTCAATGTCTATCAGGAAAGTGCCTTTTTCATCAGATACCACACCTGTGGTATACCCTACGCGCTGAACGCTGGCTCCAGGAATTGGGGTAGATTTATCTGGCTGCAAAATAGTGCCACTTACACGTACGCTTTTTTGGGCAGAAGCCTGTATGCTACCTAACAAAAGTAAAATACAAAAAAAGTAAAATAAAGGATGTCGGAGCATGTACTTCAAAAACTAACCTGCCAGTTAATATACCTATGAATATGAGATATTACGCCAAAATTAACAAAAAAGTATTTCGAATCTAAACTATTCCTTTAAACCGATTATGGTCTTATGCTAACTAAAGAAAGCCTGTGGCAACAACTGCCACAGGCTTTCTGAGGAAAAAGTAGAATGAAACTGTATTAATTTCTAGGTTTCACTTCCGTTTTATCTCCTATATCCTTTGTTTTTATTTTGTCGTCGCTAACGCTGCTCGCTTCAGACTTATGCGATACGTGGTCGTAGTTAGAGCGGTTATCTTCAAATTTCTTAAACTGCTCAGCTGTTAAGGCCGCACGCAGATCTTTATCAGCATCCTCTATAATGGTGCTGCGCATTTGAGTCAGTTCTGCGTTATTTTCATTTGCTTCTGGCATGTTGCCAGCATTATTGTTCTGCGTAGGTGCCGTGGCAGATCCGTCTACTTCGGCTTCGGCCTGACCACCCATACGGTTCGTAGCACTTACGTTATAAGACTCGTCTATATCGCCGAGCATTTTATCGCGCTCATAAAAGATTGAGGCTACTTTCTCTTTGGTTGTTTTGTCCAGCTTCAGGTCTGCGGCCATTTTAGACGAAATTTCCTGCGAACGTTCTAAATGGGCTTCTTCGGTGTTGGCCTCGAAACCACCTGTACTTGCTATTGTCTGGTTTTCAGAAGTGTTCAGGTGGTTCTGGTTTACTTGTTCATTCTCATTAGCATCTGCTACTTCTGCTGTTGTTCCACGATCTTCGGTACAAGAAGCAAAAAGGAGCGCACTCGCGCAGCAGATGGAATACAATGTCTTTTTCATAATAGTATGTTTTACTTATGATCTTATCAACTTAAAAAATGACTGACACAAATTAGCTTTAATTGTAATAAATTAATTTGTGTTGCTGCTAAATTTTACGGGCAGCTGATTTTTTGGTTTAAAATAATCAACAGCCTGTTTTGTTATAGAATATAATTATTTTGATTAAAAGGCCGGTGTATTGTAGGTTTAACTGTAGTTATTTTAACAGATAAAAAGGATTTTTATATCAGTTTTATAAGTGGCAGGCGTTATTTGGCTGGTAAAATAAATTGTGAGGAATTGTACTATTGAAAATAAAAGAGGCAGCTTTGCAGCTGCCTCTTCATAATAAAAAATTTAAAACCTAAGCTCTTCTGAGTTCAAACACCGTAATTTCGGGCAGAAAACCTACGCGACCCGGGTAGCCTAAAAAACCTAAGCCGGTGTTTACATATAAATACTGTTTGCCTTTTTGGTAAAGTCCGGCCCACTGCTTGTACACATACTGCACAGGGCTCCATTTCCAGCCAGGTATGTTTACGCCAAACTGCATGCCATGCGTATGCCCCGCCAAAGTCAGGTCTATGTCTGGAAAGGATTGGTTTATCTGGCCGTCCCAGTGCGACGGGTCGTGCGAGAGAAGTACTTTAAAGGGGATATGTTCGGTGCCTCGATGCGCTTTGCTTAAATCGCCGTATTTCGGGAAACCTGCTCTGTTGCCCCAGTTCTCCACACCAAGCACCGCTATTTGTTCACCGTCTTTCTCTATCAGGCGGTTTTCATTCAGGAGTATCTGCCAGCCCATTTTTCCCTGCGCGGAAATAAGTGTCTGGAGGTTTTGCCGTTTACTTTCAGGTGTTTCCCACTGCACATAATCGCCATAGTCGTGGTTGCCCAGCACCGAAAACACTCCTGATTTTGCTTTGATATCCTTCAGCGTGTCCAGGTGGCTCTCCAGTTCTACGGCCATGTTGTTTACCAGGTCACCGGTAAAAAATACCAGGTCGGCCTCCTGCTTGTTTATCAGGCTTACCGCCTCTTTTAGCGGAACTGTTGTTACAAAACTGCCCGTATGCAGGTCCGATATCTGTAGCATCTTGTACCCATCGAACGCCTTGGGGAGGTTCGGGAACTTAAGCGTAATGCGCTTTACCCGGTAATCGTAGGCGCCTTTTACCATACCATATATAAAAGCCGAAAAGGGTAGTGCTGCTACCACCAGCCCCATCTGGCTTAAAAATTTGTTTCGGGAGGCGTCGAAAGGAGCGTCACTACTGGCAGTGTTCCAGACAATTTTTCCGATTCGCACGGCATCATCGGTGAGCAGAAAGAGCACCACGACCAGCTTAGAAGCAAAAATACCGAAGAGCGTGCTGGCCAGATACATTTTGGCGGGGCTCATTTCGGAGCGGCTGGTATTGGTTGCCAGCAGAATGGTGACAATGGTAATTACAAAAACAGACCAGTAAAGAACATATAAAACCCTTTGTGTAGTAGGCGACAGCGCCTGTGAAACCGTTTTTATAGCCTGAAAAACGTAAAGGTCAATTAAAAATAAGAGTAAAAAGATTATTCCTAAAGAAAACATGCGTTGCATAGTATGTGTGTCTATAGCCCGGTTTAGTTAAGTGGCAGGCTATTGTTAAAACGTTGGAGGTTAATTATTGCAAATAAAATTTTACCCACTGCCTATGTTAACGTACAGAAGGTGAAAAGCTTTACCTCTATAATCAAATTATGTACCGAATATGGAAGAACGTGCCGAAATAGCAGATAACTCCAGCTACCAGCCAGCGCTCAACATAAAAGGATGGGCCGAAGAAGACAGACCACGCGAGAAACTGTTGCTCAAAGGCAAAGCAGCCCTCAGCGATGCCGAATTAATCGCCATTTTAATCGGTTCCGGCACTCCGAAGCTAACGGCTGTAGATGTAGCCAAGCTCATTTTAGCTGCTGTGAACAACGATCTGAACGAGCTGGCAAAGCTATCGGTAAACGACCTGAAAAAGCACAAAGGCATAGGAGAGGCAAAGGCTATTTCTATTGTGAGTGCCCTGGAACTTGGCCGCAGAAGAAAAGAAACCCTGGCAAGCGCCAAGACCCGCATTACGTGCTCCACCGACATCTATAACTACATAAAGCCGCAACTGCTCGACCTGCCCCACGAAGAGTTCTGGATTATTCTGCTGAACCGTGCCAATATTGTAATGCGGAAGGAGGCGATTAGCACCGGGGGAGTGGCAGGCACGGTGGCAGACCCTAAAATTATTTTTAAGAAGGCGCTGGAGCAACTCGCCAGTTCGGTTATTCTGGTGCACAACCACCCGTCGGGCAACCTAAAGCCAAGTGCTGCTGATATCTCGCTTACCAAAAAAATGAAAGAGGCCGGCACACTGCTCGATCTCCCGATTTTAGACCACATCATTTTTACCGACAACGACTACTACAGCTTTGCAGATGAGGGCATTCTTTAGCTAGTTAACTGATGTTACGCACTAATGCGACCAGCATAAAAATATTATTTCCAGGGCAACTCCAAACAGTCGCTGTCGCTTTAGCCTCCACTAAGAACATCAAATTTCCAGTTCTTGGGTTGAGCGCCTTTGCATGTTTCCGGTGCCGCAGGCAGCCTGAGCGCCAGCGAGCCTAAAAGGGGCCCCTGCACCCCTGGCAGGAAAGATGCAGCAGCGCGATGCCCGAGAACGGGGCCCCGCGGCCATGAGCGCTCGGAGCAAAACAATGGAACATGCAGGGATAAGGGCATCGAAGAAAACTATTGCAAAGAGTATTAGAACCAATTTAAAGGAGGTTCCCTGATAAATGTGCGTAACATCAGTTAGTTAAGAGTTAAAAGTTATGAGTTTTTTGAAGAGGTTGTTATAACTTTCATGTTCCCGGGTCAATGCCAGGTGTACAAAAGTGAAATGGTGGATTCACCCTTAGAACATTTCTTCTGAAAATCCTTTGGGAGGCCATTTTCATTAGAATAATTTTAGTTGTGCGGTAGCTCTCTTCTATTTATTGCGGCAGCTAACAACGGAGCAACAGCATTAGCCAGGTGCACAGCTTGAAAATAAACTGTCGGGGGAAGGGGCCCTCTTTAAAGAGCGTTCAGCGAGTGGGGGAAGGGGCCCTCGATTTTTATTTTCTTGATTTTCGTTGGTTCTTTTTGTATCAAGACAAAAAGAACAGAGACTCAGGCAATGAACCAACAACCTGCTACAGTCAAAGAGAGAACAGCAGCTATGCGAACTCAGACTACCAGGCCCGTAGCCTATGCTAAAGGATCTCGCCCACAAGATCTTTACAAGATGACAAAAGTGATGAGAAAGTAGAATTGAGAAGCTTACTTTACGCTTACATCCTGCCTTGATAAAACTCTTTACTTCAATCCTCTTCTTCCAGAATCTCCTTCACACGGCCCACTTCACCGGTTTCCAGACGCACTTTTATGCCGTGGGGATGGTTGCTGGAGTTGGTCAGAATGTCTTTTACATAGCCTTGGGTCAGGTCGCCGGTGCGTTGGTCTTCTTTTAAGACAATGGCTACAAACAAACCTGGTTTTATGTCAGCTCTTCTTGTTCCGTTCATGGGGTAGGAGGTATGGCAGTAGGTACTCCTGACAAAGGTACGAGTATTAGATTAAATGTAAACCGGAGTGGCGATTGCTATAGGTTTTCTTTTGGAAAGTGCGTGGCCGTGAGCGTTTGTAAGTCCGGGTTGCTATGGTCGCCGCTCAGAATGGCAGCTCTTAGTGCCGCTTCTCCTTTGGCTGTTACGCAAACTTCTGCAGAAGTATCTAATAAAAGTGCGCCCTTGTACCGGCACAGCGGGAAAGCATAGGCGTTGGTGCTGTTCTGTTCTTTTGCGAACAGGTAAAACAGCTTGTCTACTTTAGAAATCCGCAGGTCTTCAAAGTAAATTTCAGGAACAGAGGTGCTGTGGTCATAGGAAGTAAAAATATCGCTTAAATCGCCGTTGCAAATCTGTAGCTCACCGCGTTTGTTTGTTATTTCTATTAATTTTTGTAATTCAAAGGCAAATAAATTATTCGCTGAAAAAAGAGAAAGGAAGCAGAACAGTAAGATATGGGTATAATGTTTAGCCATAGAACAAGGTATTTAGTAATTTAATGCTATAAGTTAAGATTAAATTACTTTTGGATGCAAATTTCTGTAATTAAAATGTGAAAATATTTACACCCATACCTGCTGCGTCTCTAGCTCTATTTGTCTTATTACAACTGAAATGGTGTTCTCTTAAAGCTCGGTTTCATGATTTTTGGTGATTAATTTCTAATTTACCAGCTGTAGTGGCTAAAGCTGAAAAAATGATGAAGACAAGTTTTAATGTAGGGCTTATTGGTTTCGGACTATCGGGGAGGGTATTCCAGGCACCTTTTCTGACTTTAATAGAAGGTTTCAACCTGAAGAAGATAAGAGAAACGCGTCCTGAAAATATAAAGATAGCACAGGTCCGCTATCCTGAAGCACAGATTGTAAACCACTCCGATGCTATTTTGCAGGACGCAACCATCGATCTGGTGGTAGTTGCCTCATCGAGCCATACACACTTTGAACTGGCGAAACAGGCGATATTGGCGGGTAAGCATGTAGTGGTAGAGAAGCCGTTTACGACCACCACCGCAGAAGCCGATGAACTGATACAACTGGCCAAGGATCAGCAAAGAATAATTACCGCTTTTCAGAACCGCCGCTGGGACAGTGACTTTAAAACCGTAAGAAAAGTAATAAACAGTGGCCTGCTAGGCAACCTGGTGGAGTACGAGGCACATTTCGACCGGTTCCGAAACTTCCTGAAGCCTGATACCTGGAAAGAAGAAAACCTGCCCGGCACCGGCATGCTCTACGACCTTGGCTCTCACTTAATAGATCAGGCGCTTTGTCTCTTTGGCCTGCCGCAGGAGCTTTCCTGCCAACTAAAAATTCAGCGTGAAGGTGGTCGGGTAATCGATAATTTCAGGCTAATGCTGCAGTACCCGGACCTGCGGGTTACGTTGCGTGCCGGTATGCTGGTGCGAGAGGCAGGGCCGCGCTACACCTTGCTGGGTGACCAGGGCTCTTTTCTGAAGTACGGCCTCGATGTGCAGGAAGAAACGCTGGTTGCGGGTATTTTGCCAACTAATATGCCAGAAGATGAATGGGGCAAAGAGCCGGAAGAACTCTGGGGCCGCCTCAATACCGATTACCAGGGCCTGCACTTGCTGGGCAAAATAGAAAGCGAACGCGGCCATTACAAGGGCTTTTACCAGAACCTGTATAACGCGCTGGTAGGAGAGGAAGAACTGGAGATAAAGCCGGAGCAGGCGCGCAACATCATCCGCGTTATAGAACTCGCCATCCAAAGCAGCCAGGAAAAGCGAACCATCTCCTTTAGCTAATTACCTACCCTTGACCTAAAAAGAA
>NZ_VRTY01000146.1 GCF_008017455.1 Pontibacter qinzhouensis
AAAGTATTTCGCTCCTGATGGGCCTGTTATGCCTGGCTGTTATGCCATCTGTTGCTCAAAAAGCCAAGAAATCAGCGAAAGAGGAGGCGCAGGCATACATTCAGGTAACAAACCAGCGGGCAGATAAGATCGTGGATAACATGGCGATTTCTGACAGAACTAAAAAACTGAAGGTGCGTGACTATGTGGCACAGCAGTACCGCGACCTAAGCCGGATTCATGAGCAGCGCGATGCACGTGTGAAGGCAGTAAAGGAAACAGCAGGAACAAACAAACAGGCTACAGAAAAGCGAATTGCTGAAATAGACGAATTTACGAATGCCGAACTGGCCAAGCTGCACCAAACCTTTATCGGGAACCTGCAGGCGCAGCTATCGGCAGAGCAGGTAGACCAGGTAAAAGACGGTATGACCTACGGCGTGGTGCCCATTACCTACAAAGGCTACCTGGCCATGCTACCCAACCTGACCGAAGAGCAAAAAACGCAGATAATGGCCTGGCTGGTAGAAGCCCGCGAACATGCCATGGATGCAGGTACATCGGAGAAAAAGCATGGCTGGTTTGGAAAGTACAAAGGCAGAATAAACAACTACCTCTCGGCGGCTGGTTACGATCTTAAAAAAGCAGGCGACGAATGGGTAGCCCGCGAAAAGGCAGAACAAGAACCCAACTCAAAGAAATAAGCATCTGACCCCTTGAGTAAAAACAGAGCAAAAGGCTTTGGAAGGCGGTTTTCATTTAAATAATTTGTTTCGCCTGTAAGAGACCGTGCCGTGGTGGGTAAACCGCAGAACCCTGTGTGCCGCCTGCTTCCTATCCTAATTTCACCGGTTAACAAGTAGCAGCTAAATTATTTAAATGAAAAAGGCCTCCGGAAGCTTTCCGAGCCAAAAAGAGTCAAGGGGCATCGGTTAGGTAAATGCTTTCTGAAGTTGTTCTTTCCGCAGAACATGAGAGGCGTTGCAACTTGTTGGTAATTAGAATTCTAACAAATGATTGTTTAAAATTGTTTGTATATTTGAAAATCGTATTTATATTTAAATAAATATCAGGAGCAAAAGCGGTCGCATTTTTGAAGTAAAGAACGGAGCCTATCTGGTAACAAAGCCGCAGCAGGCACGGTGCCGCCGCCAAGTGCATTTCAAAGTTAATCTAAAGCAGGAGTGATTGCACTCCGCTGAATAAATAGAAAAAATTAAGGTAACATATGAAAAAGTACTTTATCCCAATTCTTGCCCTGGCAGCCATGCTGGGGATTAACCAGACAGCTTTGGCGCAGTACCCTAAAATTCCGAAGGATGTGCAGGAGGCAAGTAATAAACTGATGGAGGACGCAAAACGCCGATCTGATGAAGCCTGGGAAAAAGCACTGCCGATTGTGGAGAAGGAAGCAAGAGAAGGAAAACCTTATATTCCGTGGGCCGGCCGACCAACCGATCTGCCACAGGCCGATATTCCGGCCTTTCCGGGAGCTGAAGGAGGTGGTATGTACTCATTTGGTGGCCGTGGTGGTAAAGTATATGTGGTAACCAACCTCAACGACAGCGGCCCCGGCAGCTTGCGCGATGCCTGCGAGCAGGGTGGAGCCCGTGTCATCGTTTTTAATGTGGCCGGTATTATTAAGCTGAATAGCCCGCTTATCATTAGAGCGCCCTATGTAACCATTGCTGGCCAGACTGCTCCCGGCGATGGCGTTTGTGTAGCCGGCGAAACTGTCTGGATCGATACGCATGATGTTGTTATCCGGCACATGCGCTTCAGGAGAGGCGAAACTTATGTAGGCCGCCGAGACGATGCCATTGGTGGTAACGCTGTGGGTAACATCATGATGGACCACATTTCGGCCAGCTGGGGCCTGGACGAGAACATGTCGCTTTATCGCCATATGTACGACCCAATGGATGGCTCCAAGCATCTGAAGCTGCCAACAGTAAACATCACCATCCAGAACAGTATTTTCTCTGAGGCTTTGGATACCTGGAACCACGCCTTCGGTAGTACGCTGGGCGGCGAAAACTGCAGCTTTATGCGCAACATGTGGGCCAGCAACGCAGGTCGTAACCCCTCTATCGGCTGGAACGGTATTTTCAACTTTACCAATAACGTGGTGTTTAACTGGGTACATCGTTCTATAGATGGTGGCGACTACACAGCTACCTACAACATTATTAACAACTACTTTAAACCAGGGCCAGCCACACCAACCGATTCGCCGGTAGGTCATCGTATCTTAAAGCCTGAGTCTGGCCGCAGCAAGCTGGGTTACCTGGTGTTTGGCCGTGCGTATGTTAATGGCAACATTATGGAAGGCTACGACCATATTACCAAAGATAACTGGAATGGCGGGGTGCAGGTAGAAGATTTACCGAACACCGGCGAGTACCGCGATAAGATGCGTGCTACACGACCTATGCCAATGCCTGCCATGACCATTATGCCTACTGAAGAAGCCTATAAGTATGTGTTAGCCAACGCAGGCGCGACACTGCCTAAGCGCGACCCGGTGGATGTGCGTGTGGCAGAGCTGGTAAGAACCGGCAAAATCAATCCGAAGAAAAACGTGAAGCTGCCAGAAACACAGTTTGAGCACCGCCGCCTGCCAATCGACTCTTATAAGCTTGGTATTATTACAGATATCAGCCAGGTTGGCGGTTACCCCGCTTACAAAGGCAAGCCTTATAAAGACTCCGATAACGATGGTATGCCAGACGATTGGGAGAAAAAACACGGTCTGAACCCGAACGACCCGTCTGATGCCAACGGCGACCTGAACGGCGACGGCTACACCAACATCGAGAAATTTATAAACGGCATCGATCCATCTAAAAAAGTAGACTGGAAAGACCCGAAAAATAACAAAGACACATTGGCTTACAAATAAGCTGGTGCGCACAGCAACGGGTATGCGAAAGAAAACAACTGTTCTCTGATTGCTTTTAAAGTTTGAAGGTATTGGTTGTGAGAAGCAACTGATGTCTTCAAACTTTTTTAGCAACCGCCATCTGCTGTTCATCAATACTTTAAAGCTGCCAGCTACTGCTTGTGTTTACTGGGCTGGCGGCAATAGTTTACATTTTATTACAAACCAACAAACATGAAAAAGTACCTTGTTCCTGTTTTTACACTTGTTTCATTGTTTGCTCTTTCGCATACGGCTCGGGCACAATATCCTACCATACCGAAAGAAGTGCAGGCTAAGGCAGATGCTGACCTGGAGGAGGCACAACGCCGCTCTGATGAGGCATGGGAGCGGGCACTGCCAATTATAGACCGTGATGCACGCAATGGCAAACCCTACATTCCGTGGGCTGCTGTTCCTTCTGATCTTCCGCAAGCCGACATTCCTGCTTTTCCGGGAGCTGAAGGAGGCGGAATGTATTCCTTTGGTGGCCGTGGCGGCAAAGTATATGTAGTAACCAACCTCAACGACAGCGGCCCCGGCAGTTTCCGGGACGCCTGCGAGCAGGGTGGCGCCCGCATTGTGGTATTTAACGTAGCGGGTATAATTAAACTGAAAAGCCCTGTTATAGTACGGGCACCTTATATTACCATCGCCGGCCAGACTGCTCCCGGAGATGGTGTTTGTATTGCCGGTGAATCTGTTTGGATCGATACACATGATGTGATCATCCGGCACATGCGCTTCAGAAGAGGTGAAACAAATGTGGCCCGTCGCGACGATGCGCTGGGTGGTAACCCCATCGGTAACCTGATCGTGGACCACGTATCTGCCAGTTGGGGCTTAGACGAGAATATTTCCATGTACCGCCACCAGTACGACTCCGGCGATGGTAAACTGCAAAAGCTGCCAACGGTGAACGTTACTTTCCAGAACTGCATCTCCTCCGAATGCCTCGATACCTACAATCATTCTTTCGGCAGCACCATCGGGGGGCTGAACAGTACCTTTGCCCGTAACCTGTGGGCGAGCAACATTAGCCGTAACCCATCGGTAGGGATGTATGGCAGCTTTAACTTTGTGAACAACGTGCTCTTTAACTGGTGGAACCGCTCTGTAGACGGAGGCGATCATCGTTCTCAGTTTAACATGATCAACAACTACTATAAACCAGGTCCCATTACACCAAAAGATCAGCCAATTGCCCACCGCATCCTGAAACCGGAGTCGAACCGCTCTGCCAAAGGAACACAGGAGTACGGCCGTGCTTATGTAAACGGTAACGTGGTAGAAGGAAATGAGAAGGTAACAAAAGACAACTGGGATGGGGGTGTGCAGGTGCAGAGTAACCCCAATGCTGGCGACTATACCGACTATATCCGGACGAAGAAACCCTTTGCCATGCCTGCAGTAGCCATTATGCCTGCTCAGGAAGCTTACCAATATGTGCTGGCCAATGCCGGTGCCACACTCCCGAAAAGAGACGCCGTAGACACCCGCATTGTGGAGCAGGTAAGAACAGGGAAAGTTGTTTACAAAAAGAATGGCAAAACCGGTGTGGGCAGCGAGTACATCAAGCGTCGCTTACCGGAAGATTCTTATAAGCAAGGCATTATTACCCATGTTAGCCAGGTTGGCGGCTACCCTACCTACAAGGGCAAACCCTATAAAGATTCCGATAACGACGGCATGCCAGACGATTGGGAAATTAAATACGGACTGAACCCGAACGACCCGTCTGATGCTAACGGCGACCTGAGCGGTGATGGCTACACCAACATCGAAAAGTACATAAACGGCATTGACCCTACTAAAAAAGTAGACTGGAAGGATCTCAAGAACAATAAAGATACTTTAGCCAAAAAATAAAGGCCGCACCAGCAGGCTAATTTTTACCGACATAACCCTTGCCCCGCCTTCTTTAGCAAAACTAGAGGCGGGGCAGTGGCATAGATAAAAAGCAGAAAAGCATAGTCTTTGTCTGTACCGAAAAATAATACGAATTGCGAAATATTCCGTCTGTGAATTGTAAATGTAAGCTGATACGAAGTGTAGTGGTTACCGCCTGGTTACTGGCAGGCTTTCTGGTGGCCAACAGTGCAGCATGGGCACAAGCCAAAAAGGCTCCGCCTGCACCACCTGTTTCAGTGGGGGCAGATGGTAAACTTGCCTATGCGCCGGATTCGCTGGGCAACCGTATTCCTGACTTCTCTTACAGCGGGTACATGGCCGGGGAGCATGCTATTCCGGATGCTCCTGTTAAAGTAGTGGTGCCGGTAGTAAAAGGAGATGCTACGCAACGCATACAAGCTGCGCTAGATTATGTGGCCTCTCTGCCCGCCAACCAGTTGGGAATTAGGGGAGCTGTACTGCTCGAAAAAGGAACCCACGAGGTTTTTGGCAGCTTGCAAATAACTGCTTCTGGTGTAGTGTTGCGGGGTAGTGGTGAAGAGGCCGGAGGCACGGTATTACTTGGAAGCGGCCAGGATCGCGAAACGCTGATTAAGATCCGAGGGAAAAACGACAGACAGTTAACAGAAGGAGTAAAAATAACGGATGCCTATGTACCTGTTAATGCCACACAAGTTAAAGTAGCTAACTCAAGAGCCTTTAAAGCAGGTGATAAGGTGCTGGTGCATCGGCCGAGTACAAAAGAGTGGATTCACGAACTTAAAATGGAAGAGTTTGGTGGGGAGACTGGCTACATTGGCTGGAAACCAGGTGAACGCGATATTTACTGGGACCGGACAGTGGTAGCCGTAAATGGAAATACGATAACACTAGACGCTCCCATAACCACAGCTTTAGATACTAAATACGGTGGAGGTAACCTGATTCCCTATACCTGGCCGGGCCGCATTTCGCAGGTTGGGGTAGAGAACATGAGGCTGGAATCGACTTATAACAAAAACAACCCGAAAGATGAAGCGCACCGCTGGATGGCCATTACCATGGACCATGTGCAGGATGCCTGGGTGCGGCAGATCGTTTTCAGGCACTTTGCCGGATCGGCTGTGGCGGCTTACGAAACAGCAAAACGCGTTACCGTAGAAGATTGTAAGTCGCTGGCTCCTGTTTCTGAAATAGGCGGGCAGCGGCGCTATACATTTTACACCACAGGGCAGCAGACACTGTTTCAGCGCCTGTACGCCGAAGACGGCTATCACGATTTTGCCGTTGGTTTCCGTGCGCCCGGCCCCAATGCCTTTGTGCAATGCTTTTCGTACCTGCCGCACAGTTTTAGTGGTGCCATCGATAGCTGGGCTTCGGGTATTTTGTTTGATATTGTGGACATCGACGGGCAGGCGCTCAGCTTTAAAAACAGGTACCAGGATGCACAGGGTGCCGGCTGGACAGCAGCCAATAGCGTGTTCTGGCAATCTACTGCCGCCCGTATAGACAATTATGCACCGCCAACTGCCATGAACTGGGCCTTTGGAGCCTGGTCGCAGTTCGGGGGCGATGGCTACTGGGGCAACACCAACAGCCACGTAAAACCACGCAGCCTGTATTATGCACAGCTCAGCAATAGAGTAGGTGAAAAAGTGATGGAACGCGCCCACCTGCTCCCCATGGAGACAGATGCCACGAGCAGCCCTACTGTGCAACAGGCAATTGAATTAACGCAGCAAGCCAACGCAGCAGTTCCTCAACTAACCGAGTGGATCGACCAGGCCACCAGCAGAGTAGCCATTCCGGTGCAGGCAGCCAAAGTTAAAACCATCGACCAGATCAGTTTTAAAAATACGCCACCCGCTAAACTGGCAGCTCCTATGCAGGTGCAGAACGGCTGGCTGGTGCGAGGCAACAGCCTTATAACTGGCAAGCGGCAGGATGTTCCGTGGTGGAGAGGCGATGTACGCTATTATGAACTCTCAAAAGCCAAGCCTGCCGTAACGCGCTACGTGCCAGGTAGAACTGGTGCTGGCCTGACCGACGACCTCGAAGAAGTGACCAACGACATGAAGCAGCGGGATGTGGTGGCGCTGGAGCATAACTACGGCTTGTGGTACGAGCGCCGGCGCGACGACCATGAGCGGGTAAGGCGCATGGATGGCGAGGTCTGGGCTCCTTTTTATGAGCAGCCTTTTGCCCGGAGCGGAGAAGGCACCGCCTGGGATGGCCTGAGCAAATACGACCTGATGCAGTTTAACCACTGGTACTGGAACCGCCTGAAGCAGTTTGCGGACCTGGCAGACCAGAAAGGGCTGGTGCTTGTGCATCAGAACTATTTCCAGCATAATATACTGGAGGCAGGCGCTCACTGGGCCGACTCACCCTGGCGACCGGCTAACAACATCAACAATACTGGATTTCCGGAGCCGCCACCTTATGCCGGAGATAAGCGCATTTTTCTGGCTGAACAGTTTTACGACATCACGCACCCCGAGCGCCGTGCCCTGCACAGAACTTATATTAGAAAGTGCCTGGAAAATTTTGCAGACAATACAGGTGTGGTTCAACTATTAAGTGCGGAGTACACCGGGCCACTGCATTTTGTGGAGTTCTGGATCGATACAATTCTGGAGTGGGAGAAGGAGACAGGCAAAAATGCCCTGGTTGGCCTGAGCACGACCAAAGATGTACAGGACGCTATTCTGGCTGATCCGGCCAGAGCAGCCGCCATCGACTTGATAGACATCCGCTATTGGAGCTACCGCGAAGATGGAAGTGTATATGCTCCGGAAGGTGGCGTGAACCTGGCACCACGGCAGCATGCACGGCAGGTAAAACCCGGAAAACGATCGGCTGAGCAGGTGTACCGTGGGGTGCGGGAGTATCGGGAGAAGCATCCTGAAAAAGCCGTTATGTATTCAGAAGGCAATTACGATGCGCATAGCTGGGCCGTTTTCATGGCGGGTGGTTCTTTGGCCGCCATTCCGGCCACTACGCCTGCAGGCTTTCTGACCGATGCCGCTACCATGCAGCCCACAAACGCTCCGGATCAGTTGGAGGGGCAGTGGGTGCTGGGGAACAAAGGTAAAAGCTACATTCTCTATAATAATGCAGGCAGCAAACTTAACCTCGATCTTACAGGTGCAGGCGGTACTTATAAAGTGCGTTTCATCGACCCGAAAAATGGTCAGTTGCTGAAGAAAGAGGAACGCGTGAAAGGTGGAAAAGTCGTCGAGTTTGCCAGTCCTGCTCCTGGCCCGGTCGTGCTGTGGGTAACAAAGTAGAGCTTGATTACATTAGAAATTAGCTCAGTTAAGCTAAAGGCACAGCAGTTTTAGAAGAGCTTCTTCTTCGGAAATAAACTTAACTGTGTAGTAGTGAAGAACAGATTTTAAATTAAAACCCGATACATAATTAACCCGAACATGTTGAAGAACATTTTTACACTGGTGCTACTTACTTTGGTAGGAGTAGCCTGTACATCGCAGGAGCAACAAAAAGAAACTGCTGACTCTGGTGCTGTAGGTAAGCTGAAAATCTCGGACGACGGCAGGTACTTTACCAAAGAAAATGGCGATCCGTTTTTCTGGCTTGGCGATACCGGCTGGCTACTTTTTGGTAAACTCAACCGCGAAGATGCGGAGCTGTACCTGGAGAACCGCCGGGAAAAAGGCTTTAACGTGATTCAGGTGATGGTGCTGCACTCAGTAGGAGCGGTAAACGCATATGGCGACACAGCCCTGGTGAATAAAAACGTAGCTACTCCGAAAGTAACAGAAGGCAACTCTTTCTCAGACTCTACCCAATACGACTACTGGGACCACATGGACTATATTGTAGACCTGGCAGCAGAAAAAGGCTTGTATATGGCGATGGTTCCTGTTTGGGGCACCAACGTGAAAGAGGGACATGTAAATCAGGCGCAGGGCGAGACTTATGCAGCCTGGCTGGCAGATCGCTACAAAGACAGACCAAACATTATCTGGCTGAATGGTGGCGACATCAGGGGAACAGACTCACTGGAGGTTTGGCTACGAATGGGCACTACCCTGCGCGAAAAAGACAAAAACCACCTTATTACCTTCCACCCACGTGGCAGAACCACCTCCTCGGTCTGGTTCCATAACGAAGACTGGCTCGATTTTAACATGTTCCAGTCGGGGCACCGCAACTATGCGCAAGACACCACTGCCGGTGAATTACATTATGGCGAAGACAATTGGCGCTTTATAGTGGGAGATATGAAATTAACGCCTCCTAAACCAACCTTAGATGGCGAACCATCTTACGAAATGATTCCGCAGGGGCTGCATAACCCGGAGAACCCTTACTGGGGAGCCAGCGATGTGCGTCGTTATGGCTACTGGTCGGTGTTTGCGGGTGGCGCGGGTTATACTTATGGTCACAACACCGTTATGCAGATGCTCCAGTCCACTGATGAAGGAAGCGCCTTTGGAGGCAAAGGTGTTTGGGACGATGCCATCGACCACCCGGGCGCAATGCAGATGGTGCACCTGAAAACGCTGATGCTTTCACGGCCTTATTTCGAGCGCGTACCAGACCAGACCCTGGTGGCCAAGCAGCCCGGCGATAAATACGATTACCAGATCGCTACCCGTGGCAAGGATTATGCTTTTATCTATACCTACAACGGCAAGAACATCAGCGTAAACATGGGTAAAATAGAAGGCGACAACGTGAAAGCATCGTGGTTCAACCCGAAAAAAGGCACCTTCACCGAACTCGAAGAAACCTTCCCGAACAAAGGCGTGGTAGAATTCAACCCTCCTGGTGAGCCACGCGATGGAAACGACTGGGTATTGGTGCTGGACAGTAAGTAGGCATTAAATAGTTAAGAGTTAAGAGTTAAAAATATTAAAAAGAGTGATTGACTTACATTGTATTAATTCAACCATTGAGCAATTTAACCATTTAACAATTAGCAACAATCAACCGCAAATTATTCTAATGAAATAGCCTTCCGAAGGTAAACAGGCTGATTTCAGGCCAAGGGTGTTCACCTCAGCTAAGGCTATAAAATAAGTATACTGACATGATAAAAAGATATTTCCTTTTCGTACTGGGCCTGTTCTTGTTTGCTGCCTGCGGTACTACAACCGAAGAGGCTGCACAAGAAACTCAGACAGCCGAGGCACCTGCCAAAGAAGTGTATATGTTCACTTCTTTCCGGGAGCCTGCCAACGAGGGGTTGCGCCTGCTCTACAGCTACGATGGCTATAAGTGGGAAGAACTGGAAGGCATTTTCCTGAAGCCGGAGGCAGGAGAGGGCAAACTCATGCGCGATCCTTCTATCGTAACCGGGCCCGATGGCACCTTCCACCTGGTCTGGACAACGGCCTGGCGTGGCGACAACGGCTTTGGCTACGCCAGCTCCAAAGACCTGGTGAACTGGTCGGAGCAGCAGTTTATTGATGTAATGAAGCACGAGCCAACAACTGTAAACGTGTGGGCCCCGGAGTTGCATTACGACGATGAGAATGAGCGCTATATCATTATCTGGGCCTCTACTATTCCGCATCGTTTTCCGCGTGGCGTAGAAGATGAGAACAACAACCACCGCATGTACTACACCACTACTAAAGACTTCAAGACTTTCACCGAAACGAAGCTCTTCATGGATCCTGACTTTAGCATAATAGATGCTGTGATCGTGAAGCGTGGCAAAAACGATTATGTGCAGGTGCTCAAAGACAACACGCGCCCCAACCGAAACCTGAAAGTAGCTTTTGGAACAGATCCGCTGGGACCTTACACCGATGTGTCGGAGCCATTTACCGGAAACTTTATGGAAGGCCCTACGGTGGTGAAAGTAGGCGATGACTGGCTGATTTACTACGATGTGTATGAGGAGAAAATCTACGGAGCCAAGAAAACCCAGGACTTTAAAAAC
>NZ_VRTY01000147.1 GCF_008017455.1 Pontibacter qinzhouensis
CGCTGTTTGACCCGGATTAAGTGGCGCCGCTTGCTCCGGAATAGGTGGCGCTGCTTGCCCGGAATAATCAATTATCACATATTATCTAATACATATTAAATAATAATTATTATTTACGGCTATTAATATTTGTCATTTTAAGGCAAGCAGCTTAATAGCCAAGTTAATGGTTTGAGACGAAAAGCAGAAAGAGTCAGAGAAGGGTAGACAGGTCAATAGGGGAGAGGTAAGGTTCCAGAAGCCTTCGGCTCTTAAAAGCCCGCACATGGCAAATACTACTATCGCTATCACACGAACTAATCCAAACCTCAGCAAAAAAATCACCCATGTAGTAGAGGCATACCTTGTACTCTCCATCAAGGCGGTTTGAAAGAAACTGCCCCTCATCCCATACCGCCTGTGCCCTGTCATTAAGTGAAAGAATACTATTGAACTCATATAGATTCATAGGAGAACAAGCTAGAAGTTGATTAAAAGAATAGTAGGCAATGTAAAGCTTAGCATCTTGTGCTTTGTGAAGCTATCATTTAGTTATTCTTCAGCAGGAACCGATTTCTTGATAGTTTCTTGAAGTAAGGCAAAGAGCTTGATTGCATCGACATCCAATAGTACCGCCAGGTCTAGCACCTCACTTACGCGGAAGGAACGGGGATCGTCAATCTTGTTTCGCAGTCGCTGGTTGTTTACACCTAGTGCTTTGGCCACGGGAGTATATGGCACGATATCAAACAGCTCAGAAAGGGAAGTCAGCTGCTCATTCTCGAGCATACGCTTGCCTAACTCAAACTTAGGGCTCTTATCTTCAATTTGCATTGTCCTATAACTAACGAATACTGGTGGTTTATTTTAAGATAAAACATCTAAGGATAGATGCCTACAAGTATATACGTAACATATACAATTTGATACTAAAAGTATTTGATAAGTTTATCGTCTATTCTTCTTGTACTTGTTCCTCAAGAGCAATCAAGACAATAGTAGTAGGAGGGAGGAAGATTAGATGCTCTTGTAAGCCACAAGTGCTCTCAAAAAGCAACTGCAGTGTTCGTCAAGCCTTTGATAAGATTGGAGAAATGGGTAGAATAAAAACAAGCATATTTAGATAAAGTAGAGGTACAAATTCTCATAAGCTGAATTATGTTCAATCAAGAGTAACATTACCCTTGCAGCCGAGCATAAAGGCTGCGTCGCTTAAATCTATAGGATTCAGTAACAGCCGATTCATTTTAAAGCTATTCAGAAGTACATGGTGAAATTTTATTAATTGGCTACAAGTATGTGATCTATTTGTCTTTTGATTGTTTACTCAAAGAATTAACAATTAATGAAAGATTTTTCATCAAAGAACTATCTTCAGGACATAAATTTAAAACAGACATTCTCGAAGAAAATCCAGGAACGCCATTAATTGTACATAAAGTAGAAACGTAAAATATAATACCAAACACGCTATCTTCTTTGATTATATTCCTGATTGTTTGATAGTTATCATTGCAAAATAGATTTAGAAAATCAATCAAATGGTTAGTTACATTATTTATCGATTTAGCATGGGGAATTAGGTTTTGTGGATTTGTAATCAGAGATAAATCAAGCATAATAATTCCAGGGCGCTCTGTTCTTAAAATTTGTTTTCGAGCTTTTCTAAGATTATCCCTTAGATTTTTATAGGAGTTTAACCTCTTGATAGCAATACCAAAATCACCATCTTGGTATTCAATTCTTATATCAGGCTCATCACAAATAGGATGAATTCCTGCTTTGTTAAGCAAGCCAGCAATGAATAGTTCAAACTGGTAATTCCTTGAAGAATGGTCTGAATCCTTTTCTGGAAGTTCTGTTCCAGATG
The DNA here is from genome assembly GCF_008017455.1 of Pontibacter qinzhouensis. Classification (GTDB taxonomy): domain Bacteria; phylum Bacteroidota; class Bacteroidia; order Cytophagales; family Hymenobacteraceae; genus Pontibacter; species Pontibacter qinzhouensis. Next base: position 1,850 of record NZ_VRTY01000147.1, read on the forward strand.
TTAAGAATTTAAGTTTTTCTGACCACTTGCCAAAAGAATCTGCCTTACATAGTTCAATAACCCCATGATATAACTGGTGTACTTCAGGATAAATTTGACGAAATTCTTTTGTAGTAAATCCTTTAGGAAGGTCATCAACTAAATCCTTTCCTAAAGAAGATAAAATTTTATGGTATCTATTAAGGCGAGAGCTAGGGCTTATAAATAGACCATGTTCTTCTAACAAATAAATAATTTCTTCTAACTTCTTCTCTACATCCCTCCATCCAGTTTGCTTTACGTCTTTATAATCCATAACCCCTACTTATATTTCAAATATAAGATGTTTTGATTGATGTTATGCGACTCGCAGACAATTCCCCCTCTCCTGTCAAAGTACTAAAAGAGCTACCCTATCTGATTGGCTGGAAACGGGGTTTCGCTTATAACTGGTGTTATGTTAAAAAAGATAAGATTTAAGAATTATTAAATATTGCAGCTATAGGATGAGTAATCAGCTGAACTCATCCTTGCAATTAACCCAAAGCTACTACAGCAAAAGGAATCCCGCCGGAGGCGGGTCGCCATGGCTGAATTTCGACTTCCAAATTTCTGCCATGGCGACCCGCTCAGTATTAAAAATGAAAGATCTTGTCTGGGAGCCAGGCAAGATCTTTCTAAAGGCTATGCTGCCATAGTTGTTGCTTGTGCCCCCAGGTTACTTTCTGCCTGTAGGTTCAGGATATAGCTGGCCGCTTTAAAAGCCTTTGTGCTTGCATAGATGATCATGGTCTTATCGTCTTTAAACTTCTTCGCCCATCCCTGCAGGTAAGCCACCGAGTTTTCAAAAACCTCCGCTTTAATACCAGTAAAGGCGTTGAGGAAACTTGCTCCCATTTCGGCTATCAGTTCCTCCTTAGAGTAATTTATGTCGCCAAACCGGGCCGCCTTCTCTTCATCAGCAAAACGGTTAAGCCTGGTTTGATGGCCTGTAGAGTGAATCAGTTCGTGAAACAAAGTCGCGTGATAAGCTTGAGAGGAAACAAAGCTGCTCAGCTCCGGCATCTGTACCGTATCATTAAAAGGCGCATAGTAGGCCTGGGAGCCTCCGTGCAGAACGTTCGGGCGTGGCGTAGGGTATTGATCCACCACCTCCTGACAAGCCTCTATTACCTGCAGATCGGTACGCTCATGAACAGAAGGGAGGGTAAACTCTATTCCTTCCACTTGATCAATATTAAATACGGTCCAAATAAAAGGGACAAACCTTCTCTGATACACCTCCTCTGTCTCTCCTGTAGCGCCTTTACCCTCGCTAGTATCACTATTGGCGTAAACTTTCCAGTAGATGATCTGGGTTCCTTTCTCTCCCTTCTTTACATGCCCGCCCAGCTCTTTAGCCTGTTTATAGGTTAGAAAATAGGGCGTCCTAAAGCTTTTCTTATCAGTCAGGTAGTTCAGAAAGAAAGCATTGAAGCCTTCATAATAGCGGCCAGATACATAGTTTTTAGGCAATCCGTAAGATGTCCATGGCTTTCTCCAAAATACCTGGCCTTGTTCTAATTGCTCGATGACCTCATTTGTTACCTGATCTGCCAGTTGAATGAATTTTTGATAAGCGTTCATAACTTTTAGCTTTAGAAGGTTAAACAAAACTTATATTAATATATACGTTTTGTATATTTTTAGTTACATTTAATATGCATTAATTATCTACAAAATAGAGTTCTTTATTTCCCCTTATGTTAGCGCTAAATTGCTTATGTGCTATCGTAGAACAGGCATTCCTACAGAAAGGAAAAAGGAAAACCCGCCGTCAGGCGGGCCGCTACGGTTGGTTTTACAGCCGAGATTTGAAGGAGTGAGGGACTTTTATATAAGTCCCTCGTCTGCAAAAGAATAATAGCCCTCATTGGTAAGGATGATGTGATCTAAAACAGCAATATCAAGTAAGTTGCCGCCTTCCTTCACCTTTTTAGTAAGGCTAATATCTGCACTGCTGGGCTTTAAGTTGCCCGATGGGTGATTATGGGCTAAAACGATCCCACTGGCATTGGCTTTGAGCGCAGCGACAAAGATAAGTTTCGGATCTGCCACCGTACCGGCCACGCCACCGGTAGAAACTTCAAATATTCCCAGCACTTTGTTTGCCCTGCTTAGTAACATAACCTTAAATTGCTCGCGGAACTGTATGCTGCCTTCATCCCACAGCTGTAGGAAGAAAGTGTAACTGTCTTTAGAACTCGTAATCTGCGGGCGCTCGGAGGCCTTCACCTGGGGATGATAGCTGAGCTTTACCTCTGCAATCTGACTGACGGTTGTTGAAGTCTGTTCCATACACACAAAATTTAAACGCATTGACATAAAAGATATATTATTATATACGTTATGTATACAATAATTTACGTTATGTATTTATTTTTTTCTTTTATATTTTTTTGTCAGCCCAGTGTAAAAATTCCTATGGAATGGTTGATTAACAAATAGAACTGCTAACTATATTAGCAAAAACAGGGTGCTAAAAAGTCTGCCCCTTTTGCAAATGAGCAGAGTAACTTTAGTACACCGCATCGCTTTCTCTTCCCTTTTGTTAATTTTTATTGTTCACAAACCCCTCCGACATTTCAAACTACTATCTATAAGGAAGTATATAGAAGTATATATATTTAGTGGCAATACTTGAACGGCTGTACGGATCAGAGCAAATGGGCTGCATTATGGGTGTGGCAATACTTGAATGACCTACTACTACTGAGACAATACTTGAACAGCTTTGGAGAAGCGTGGCAATACTTGAATGGCTTGAGGCAATACTTGAGTAGGTAAAACAGCTATTGTTGAGGGGAATAGCCAATTTGTGGCGATACTTGAAGGACTTGAGACAATACTTGAATGGCTTGTGGCAGTACTTGAACGGCTCCGGCTACTGAGGCAATACATGAACGGCTCTGACAGAGTGAGGCAATACTTGAATAGTAGATATTCCCCTGGCTTAAGAAGGCATCCATAAGGTAAAAGATCGATTCGATACATTAAACCTGCCGCCTCATATGGCTTGCAGTAACGCAACCTGTCAAGAGCCTTCAGAAAGAACGCCTGTGGCATGCTGGAGACATTCGCCAGGAATTTCTATCATTATTCAAGTGCCAACGTTAAGTCTCTGGACAGTAGAGACAAATCGTTCCTGCGCATAATGCCGATTCTCTCCACATTGCACGTTATAGAAGAATTGACTGCTCAGCTTGTCATACACTACTTCGATAACACTGCCTCTTTGGTCACCTAATCCCGTGAGCGTACCGCTTACTTCTACATCTTCTCCAAGTCTGTATTTTGCAAAAGTCATATCTCATCCATATATTAGATTGGCTCTTTATGTCTCGCATGCGTGGCAATACTTGAATAATAGGCTGGAACACTTCCTTAAAGTCCTTCCTGAGGCAACATACTGAGTTTTCATCTGGACTCTAGTTTTGCCCTGCGTGACAATACTTGAATAGCTTTTTAATTATCGTCGGAGAATAGACCTCCCCGAATAAGCTTTTTCGCCATTGCCAATGTGATATCCTTGTTGTGCACCTTAAAGTATGCTTTGCAAAGCTCATTTGCCTTGTGCGTTAGGTCCGCGTCCGAATTAGTCAGCCAACGCTGAAAAGTATCTTTCTCTCCTGTGATCTGGACATGGTTCCCATAGGTATGGTGGAAAAGATCTCGCATACGCTCCAGCAGGGCAATGTAAAAGTTATGATCCTCCTTCGCCTCCATCACCTCGTGGTATACGGAGAAGTCCAGACTAACCCAGTAGAGTTCTTGGTACTTTTTCGTTGGATCCCCCTGAACAAAGGTATAGTCGAAAGGCAGCTTTCCCTTCTCCCGAATGTAGTCCAGTACCCTCTTCACACTTTTTTTCTTGAACCGAGGTTCCTCTGACTCAATATGGGCAACCGAGGCCAACAAATCTATAGGCAACTTTGTGATGCGTTTACCCGAACTAAGCAGCTGGTGACGCGTCTTGTAAAGGAAAATGTACAGACTCTTACGCCCGTCGCCGCCGCGCCCTTTTCCTACATGCTTGTAGCCGTTGGTGTCGATGGTATAGTACCTGCGGAAGAACCCTTCCATAAGCTCATCCGATATCCGGACATCGTAAATCTTGATGGTGTTGGTATGCCTGTCGATGCTAACCTTAATATCCTTGAGAATGGCAAAGTTCTTCAGCTCTATCACCTTATCCTGATGCTTATATTCGTAGGAGCGAGAGAAGATGATGTTATTGCTCAGCATGTGGAACAGGGCATAGTCAAAGGTTGTCTCAAACCTATGACCGAAATATTCCGGTACTTCCGCTTTGGGGTTGTTTCTGAACTTGGGGTGCACCTCACACAAGGTCTGCTTGTTACGCCCAGTTTCTTTGCAGAACTCTGACAGCGTGAACCTCGTGAAACCAAATAAGTCCTTTTTCATCTTCCTCGAAATGAAGACAATGAAATCTTTCACAATACCGGCATCCTCATCAAAAGACTTCTCAATGTCTCTAATGTTATCAGCCACACTCCTGTCAATCCTACTCAGGAAGTAGGTTGGATCGCTTAAAAGGGTCTCAGAGGGTTTATTCTCGTGTTGCATAGATTACATATTTAAAGGCACATGCACGGAACGGTCGGTAGCCTCCTTCACAACCGCAGCAGATCCCAGAAGCAAGGCAACCTCATGCCCATCAAAGTTAATAAGAGTGGGCCTTCCTGAGGCCAGTGCCTGCCCTAGGCTCTCCTTTGAAATAGGAGTGCTTAGTCTAAAATCCTTCTCATTCAGGAAGCCTCTTAGCCATTGGTACAGTTCTCCCTCGTCTTTACAAGAAACTGGGTTAATGATAATCCTCGGGTTACTTAGCTTTATAAAGCCTACAATGTACATAATATAATAGATTTATAGTGTCAATCTTTTTCAATGCGGACACTGTACCCAATTTTCTGGAGTGTTTCCTGGGCTTTAATAAGCCTGGCCAGGAAGGTTTGCCTATAGCTTCCCTTCCCACGGCCAACGCCTTCATCCAGCTCGGCTAACTTCTCCCAGGTTAGGTTTGTCTCCTTAAACATAGCCTTCACCTCTGCGCTGATGTGGGTCTTAGGATCACACGCTGCGCAAGTCTCGCCTTGGTTGTTCTCACTCATAGTTTGAACCTGATAGATTGATTATTTGATAATTCGATAGGCTCAAGGGTCTCCTTAAACAGCGGGTAAAATGGGGAGGGGCCTTTGTTTCCTGCAGCAAAAGAAGCTTGCTCTGCCTGTTGGTACTGCTGCGCTGAAACCTTGCGCCAGTCTATTTCATACCCCGCCTGTCGGGACAAAAGGGAAAAGAAAACCTTTAGTGTTCTGGTGTTTCCCTCGCGGAAGGGGTGAATAGCATTCAGCTCCTCAAAAAAATAAGATCCCTTCAATAGGAACTGCTCCCTGTCCAGTCCCTTTAAATACCCCGCTGCCTTCAGCTCCTGGAGTAAGTGGTTGGCATAGGGCTCAATCATACGTGGCGCGGCATGTACAGCATTGCCTTTGGAGATCATCACACTCCGGAGCTCCCCTGCCCAGGGATAGACGGTGCCAAAGGTTTCCTTGTGGATCAGCTGCCAAAGCGTTAAATCAAACTTTAGCTGGCTGGGCAGTTTACCAGGCAAAGCCAATACATTATGCCTCCAATGAGTGAGCTCTAATTTGCTTAACTTAGCTGCGTCCCTGATGTCAAAATGATTGATCAGCACACTGGTGCCAGGATAGCAGTACCTGTCGTTCATCACAGATACTTTAAGTTGAATACCTCAGTCATCTCCTCAGGCGTGATTTGCCCGTTGATATACAGCTCATCCAGCACCTTGTTGAGCTCCTCCTCCTCGTAGCCCTCACAGGCAGCGATGTGGTTTGTCTGCCCGAGTTGCTCCCTCCGTTCCTGGCGAACCATTTCCGATACCACAGGCCTGTCTCTGTACTGAGATAAAAGCTGCTGTATTTTCTGCTCCCTTACCTCCTGCTGCACTGACTCCAGACTTCTGATCAGTCCGTTGAAGTACTCAGCTATAGTTCTGTAATTGCGTTGGTTCGTGGCTTCTATGGCTTTGATGAAGTACATATCGTCCACGTTGCTCTGGTCATAGTTTTCCAGTATGATCGTGGTCCCGTTCTGCAAAATGCCTTTTACTCTGTTCATGTCAAATCAAGGTAATGCCTATACCAGTATACGAAATAGGCTTATCAAATGTAACAATATATTGTTACATTAACAAGTAGAAGTAGGCTTTACTTATACCCAGGAATGACCGAACATATTATATATTGATAAATAGAGTAAGGGAAATCTTAATAAGTATTATTTATTAAATAATACTTATTAAGTAAGAGAAACCCATAAAAGTGACCTTACTAGACAGCGAGCAATATCATCGTGAGTAGAAGGGTAATATTTACGAATTAAAGCAGATGCCCTCTAATGACCTTGATATTGATGCCTAAAGGCAGCATTATCTGCTAGACTTGATGAACGAACAGTAAGTGTTTGCTTCATCTTGTTAGCCACTGTTTTACCTATTTTCTTTTAAATGCTTCAAATAGTTTCTAAGCAGTCCTCTTATCTGTTCTGAGGCAACTGGATTCGCTGAGTGAACATGAAAAGAAAGATTTATCAAATTCAGTCCAGATTCATATACAAGCCATTTTACAGCAGCATAACCGTCCGGTGCCACTTCTCCATTTTTATCTAACCCAAGGTCGTTGTCAAAACTAATAAAGTCTGGCAGACCGTTCTCCTGAATATATTTTACAAAGTCTGCATAAGTTCTTACCACATCAAATTCGGCAACCATGGACTCATCATATACCATATCTACAGTCCGCAAATCATCTAGAAATAGCTTCTTCATCAATAATCAGTGTTGATCAACTAAAATGTTTCTGGAAGTACATACAGATTCCAACATCATTAACCTGTAGCGGAGTCCTTTACTGCTTAAAATTTTGATTTAGTCGCATTGGGGGTATATCTCATAAAAAGCTATCTTACTTACCGCTGGATATCATTTTGCACATACGCCTCGCCACTGAACCTAGACAATTTTATATATCTGAAGTTATTGAAACAACAATTCTTCAAGAGTACATAGCTGCCTCATCTAAACATCATGCTACGATCGGCGCCCGCAGCATGATATTTATACATTGATACCTATTATTTTAGCTTTTGCGCCACATTGTTATTGCCTGCTCAAATTGTACATGACAAGAGTTTGTCCACCACTTAAATGGGTACTTTCCCTTTTGTGTTACATTCAGATCAATGATTGAATTCCATGAAGACACTATGGGTTTGGCACCAGAAGGGTCAAGTAACAATAACCTAAAAATTTCCTTTTCTTTATTTTCTTCAAATCCAACAGCTAACATCCAATGCCCACCTCCAGAAAAATTTATTCCAACGATAGTAGGACGGTTCTCCCTTAAATGTTGAATTGTAAAATTGATTAAATCCTTATTCTTTGTTTCCCTAATTTCTACGTCAATTAAGCTGCCATAACTATCTAATAGGATCTTCTCTAAATCATCTAGATAAGTACCATGTTTAAATAAGCTAGTATAATCATTGTTCAGCTTATTTATCAGCTTGCCTAACCTTGTCCGTCCATCTGTGTTAAAAGCAATCACTTCATTTCTATCTGCTAATCCTAGAGCTAAAAGCCCCATAAGAATACTGTAAGGTCCACAAGCACCGTCAATAGAGCCTTGGTTTAGAAAAACCTCTTGTAAGTAATCCTTTCCATTGTTTGCCTCTGGTCCGCATTCAGTTGTTTCAAGCTGATCGATAATGTGTATTGCCATATTGTAAATTACAGGTCACAAGTTGAAGGAGGTTATTCCACTTAGCCAGTCGCGAATGTTATATAAATGGAATGGAATTGGATTAACGAATATACTAGATGTTCTAGTTATCATAAAGCAACTACTTCCAATTGTAATACCCCCGATAAAATTAATCAGTCAGTGTTAGCTTATAGAAGATCTTAAGTGAAAGAGAACGCTTAAAGGAGTAGTCATGGCAGGGCCGCGTTCTTCTTTTCATGGTAACTGGTTACTTATAAAGCACCTACGCTATGATGAAATAAAATAATTCTACAATTAAATATATTACGCTTTACTTAAAAGATATTAAATAATAATTATTACGTAATACATATTATGTGATTGAACTCTTGCTAGGAAGTCATCTTTATGCACCTTACTGAACTTTAGGTATAACTGTGACTGGCAGAAAGAGTGTTCTAGTTATAATACCTCGGTAAAATTAGACCACGATTTAAATTGAAAATTTATAGCTTTAAAACGTGGAAACGATG
>NZ_VRTY01000148.1 GCF_008017455.1 Pontibacter qinzhouensis
ATCGGCTTGTCGTTAGGGCTTTTCTTTTCGGTGGTTACAGCCAAGTACCGCGACCTGATGAATGTGGTAAGCCTGGGCGTGCGTTTGTTTATGTTTGTTACCCCTGTTATTTACCCGGTTGGTGCCGTACCTGAAAAAGTGCGCTGGCTGGTAGAAATTAATCCCTTAACACCTCTCTTTGAGTTGTTCAGGTTTGCGATGCTCGGCGAAGGGTATGTAACGAGCTATGGCCTCAGCTACAGTGTTTGCTTTGCGCTGACAGCCTTGTTTCTGGCAACGTTGCTGTTTAACAAGCAAGGCGATAAATTAATTGATATTGTTTAAGAAGCACCTGTATGGCAGATACAATTATAACCGTTGAGAATATTTCGAAGCTCTATAACCTGGGCACGATCGGGACAGGCTCTCTCCGGCAGGATATGCAGCGCTGGTGGAATGCCACAGTCCTGAAAAAACGCGATCCTTTTTTTGACCTGGATATAAACGATACAACGGAGAGCAGCAAGTACCTGTGGGCCCTACGCGACATTAATTTCGAGGTTAAACAAGGAGAGGCTTTGGGTATTATCGGTAGCAACGGCTCTGGGAAATCTACCCTTTTAAAAATAATTTCGAGAATAGTGCGCCCCTCACATGGTACTGTAAGTGGGAGAGGTAAAGTTAGCAGCCTGCTTGAAGTCGGCACAGGGTTCCACCAGGAGCTTACTGGTCGCGAAAACATCTACATCAGCGGTTACATTTTGGGTATGACCCGAAACGAAATCAGGAGCAAGTTTGATGAAATAGTGGCTTTTTCCGGAATCGAAAAATTTATTGATACGCCTGTAAAGCGCTATTCATCTGGTATGTATGTGCGGTTGGCCTTTGCTGTGGCTGCACACCTGGAGCCCGATATCCTGATAGTAGACGAAGTGCTGGCCGTAGGCGATGCTGATTTTCAGAAAAAATGTCTGGGTAAGATGCGGGAGGTGTCGCAAAGCGACGGTAGAACTGTTCTGTTTGTCAGCCACTCCATGCAGGCGGTTAACAACCTTTGCGACAAAGGTTTATGGTTGCAAAAAGGCCGCATGATGGAAATGGGCGAAGTGTCTGGTGTGGTAAACAAATATATTACGCAGATTCAGCAGAACAACCTTCGCCAGGAGTGGTTCAGCCCTGAAGAAGGACCAGGAAACGATAAGATCCGCATTAAGAAGCTGGAACTGGTGCCGCAACTTTCCCAACCCGATGCTCCGCTAGATATTAGAGTGCCGTTAACCGTTCGTTTCCAGTTCTGGAACATGCACGACGATGTACTCATAAGCACCAACCTGCTGCTGTTCTCGTATGGCGGCGATTGTATTTTTGATGCTCCCTCTCCTGCAGTTGTGTGCCAGAAGGGTATGGTAGAAGGAGAGTGTGTTATACCGGGTAACTTCCTGAACGACGGGGCCTACTACATCTCGCTTTATGTGGTAAAAGACACCACTACGGAGCTATACAGTATGGAGGAGTGCCTGAGCTTTGAGTTAGAAGACTACCGGGGCGATATTAAGTGGTATGGCAAATGGTGGGGGGCTGTGCGGCCAAAGCTGCCATTTAAATTAATGCAAAATGAGTTGGAACTGGTGTAGTCTTACAGGTGCTCCTTATGAAAGAACATTTACCCTATAAAATTTCGCATCTTTACCTGCATGAGTCGCTCGCTAGCCCAACACTGGATAGTAGTACCCATGGCCATTATCTGGTGTTCTGGTGGAGAAGTGTTGCGTTGGCTCATTTCTTTATTGAGCCTGGGCAAGAAGTAACAGAGGAACAGTATTACCAAAAACTAGTGGCGGTTCTTGAGCCAAGCCTGCTGTTTTATGGAGCCAAACCTGCTGCCAACTGGGCGCGATTTGTGGTGGAGCGCGATGTAACTACCTTGTCTGCGTTTATGAATCCGCTCTTTGAAGCTTTTATTCCTTCTTCTGTGCCTGCTAAGTTGCCGGTGTCTGTGGTAATATGCACCCGGAACAGAGCCCGGCAGTTGGACCAGTGCATCCGTATGCTACAGCAGCTCACCTGTTTGCCGGCAGAAATAGTGGTGATCGACAATGCGCCTTCAGATGCGAGCAGCTGTGAGGTAGTGGCCCGTTTCCCGGATGTTACTTATGTTAAAGAGCCTCGCGCAGGCTTAGACATTGCCAGAAACACAGGTGTTGCGGCAGCCAATTACCCTATAGTAGCCTTCGTAGACGATGATGTACTTGTAGACCCGTTGTGGATTTACCAGGTTTATCAAACGTTCCAGAACCCGGAAATTAACGCCATGACCGGCTTGGTTATAGCATCCGAGCTCGAAACAGAGGCACAGGAGATTTTTGAGAAGCACTGGAGCTTTAACAGGGGGTATACAGATGTTCTCTACGACACTAGCTTCTTCACAAAACACCTTTTCCATGGTCCGCCTGTTTGGGAGATGGGGGCCGGAGCTAACATGGCTTTCAGAAAATCCGTTTTTGAGAAAGTAGGTTTATTTGATGAAATATTAGATGCCGGGGCAGCTGGGTGTAACGGTGATTCTGAGATGTGGTACAGAATTCTTTCTCATGGTTTCGGTGTACACTATAACCCCCGGGCAATTGTGTACCATGAGCATCGGCGGGAGCTTGGTAACCTGAAAAAGCAGATTTACGCTTACATGCGCGGGTTTACGGTAGCAGCCCTCCTGCAGCAGGACCAAGTGCCGAAAGCGAATTATAAAAGAAGGTTTTATAAGTACTTACCCAAACATTACCTGCGGCTTACCATCAGGGGCTTCCCCAGGTACCGGTCGCGTAACCTTACCCTTTGGGCAGAGATGAAAGGCATTGTGGCAGGCTTCTTTTATTATAGGCGCAACAAACAGTTTTCTACAGCTTTGCGCCATAAACAACCGGAGCCCGGCAGACTACTAAAGACGGCATAAAAGCCATTGCTTAAAACAGAAAAATTAATTTAAACTACCTGTATGTTGGTGCCGATTCAAACTGCTCCTTTAGAGACCGACTTAGCAGCAAAGCAAACAACAGCTGCATGGCCGCTGGTTTCAGTTATAATTCCTTGTTATAACCATGGCAAGTATTTGCCTGAAGCCTTTAGAAGTGTCTGGCAACAGAACTATCCGGCAATAGAAATAATTGTAGTGGATGATGGCTCTGTAGATGATACGCGCGCCGTTACAGAGGCCACGGAGGGAGTTCAGTATATCTACCAAAAGAACAAAGGGCTCTCTGCTGCCCGAAATACAGGTATAGCGCATGCACAGGGTGAACTGATGGTTTTCCTGGATGCAGATGATTGGCTGTTGCCTGGTGCTCTGGAAGTTAATGTGGCTCATTTAGAACAAAACAAAGAGCTGGCTTTTGTATCTGGTGCGCACGATAAGGTGTACGAAGCGATAAACTATACAAAAGAAGAGATGTGGGAGGTAAAGTCAGATCATTACCTGCAACTCTTAAAAGGAAACTACATTGGTATGCATGCAACCGTCATGTACCGCCGGTGGGTTTTCGATGAGTTCTTATTTGATGTTAGCCTGCGTAGTTGCGAAGATTATGATCTGTATCTGAAAATTACCAGAAAGTACCCAGTGTATCATCACACTGATAAAATTGCTGCTTATAGACTCCACGATACAAACATGTCAGGAAATATTCAGCGCATGTTGGCATCAGTTCTACAGGTGCATGAGCGGCAACGGCCTTTATTGGCCTCAGCCTCAGAACGAGAAGCTTTTAAAAAAGGCAAGGGTATCTGGAAGGATTATTACTGTCATGAACTTTTAAATAGACTTGTAAAGCAAAAAGAGTTTTATAATGTAGGTTCGCTTTTTACCTTAATAAAATATAAACCATCCATATTTTTGAAATCCAAAATGATTAAATCACTTGTTAAAAAAACTGCTCCGACTTTTGGATTAAAGTGGGTGCAAAAGAATTTTATGCATAAGAACTATGTTCCGCCGGTTGGAAAAGTGAACTTTGGAGATTTCAATGAAGCAAAACCTTTTAGCTCGCAATTTGGGTACGACAGAGGTGGGCCGGTAGATCGTTACTACGTCGAAAACTTTCTGCAGAAAGAGAGTGCCGTTATCAAAGGCAGAGTGCTGGAGATTGGTGATAATGAATATACCCTACTTTATGGAGGGAACAAAGTTATAAAGAGCGATATTCTTCACGTGAATGACACTAACCCGCACGCAACTTTAATTGGTGATATTAGTGCGGCTCCACAAATTCCTGACAACTCATTTGATTGTATTGTACTGACACAAACACTTCATTTAATCTATGATTTTAAAGGAGCCTTAGCCACTTGCCACCGTATTTTGAAACCGGGAGGAGCCTTACTTTTAACAGTACCTTATATTACCTCAGTTGATAAAGATGAGTGGAGCGAAATTTGGTACTGGGCATTTACTGATAGAGTTCTTCGTTTGCTTATGGCAGAGTCTTTTCCTGGCGGGAAGGTAGAAGTAGGTTCTTACGGAAATGTGTCAGTAGCAACAGCATTTCTATACGGTGTGGGCCGTAGCGAGATAACTAAAGATGTTTTGGATGTTAATGATCCTCAGTTTCAAGTAATCAATACGGTAAAAGCCATTAAAGCCTAAGCACGTGAGAGCACAGCTTCGCAATATTTACAGACGGTTTTTCGAGCCGAGGGGTTTGGTGCTTATGTACCATAGGGTGGCAGAACCAGCGTCTGATGTATGGGATATAGCTGTAAGTCCTGCGAATTTTGAGGTGCAGCTGCAGCTGTTGAAAAAGTTAGGAACTGTAATGCCCCTGAACAAATTAGTAGCCAACGCATGTGCAGGTACTCTGCAACAAAACAGTATCGCTATTACTTTTGATGATGGGTACCTCGATAATTATGCCACTGCAAAACCACTTCTGGAACATTACAAGTTGCCCGCTACTTTTTTTGTGGCAACGGGTAACATAGGCCAACAAAGAGAATTTTGGTGGGATGAACTAGAAGAAATTATTTTGTATAGGGATGAGTTGCCTCCTTTGGCAAAGTTTAGAGTAGGTGACGATACTGTTAGCAAAAGTTTAGCTGCTGAAGCTCGGTTAGACGAACAACTTCTGCAGCAGCATCAGAACTGGCACGCGTGCACAGAATTGCCACCTACTCAGCGGAGTGCCCTGTTTTTTGAACTATGGCAAAAATTAAGGCCATTGCCGGCAAAGGCGCAGCAGCAACATTTGCAGCAAATAAGAAACTGGGCAGGTGTTGACGCAACTGTAAGGCAAGACCAAATTAGTATGTCAGAAGACCAATTGGTTGAGCTTAGTTCCTCTGACTTGTTCGACATCGGGGCACATACAGTCTCACATCCGGCTTTGGCGTTTCATTCCAAAGCTGTTCAAAAGCAAGAGATAGCTCAAAACGTAAGAGATCTGCAGGTGCTAACAGGTACTAATGTTAGCATGCTGGCTTACCCATACGGAAACTATAACAACGAAAGTGTACAGGTAGCTGAAGAATTAGGTTTTATGGCTGCGCTAACAACAGAAGAAGAAATAATTACAAAGAAGTCTGACGCCTACCGTATGGGCAGATTTCAGGTAAGCAACTGGAATAAAGAAGAGTTTGCTAAGAAAATGAAACAGTGGATGCGTTAACCTTCGCCTAAATGAATAATTCAGTTCCATACCGACCGCTTGTCTCTGTTATAATACCGTTCCTAAATGAGGAACAATTTATAGAAGAGACGATTGAAAGCGTTCTACAGCAGGAGTACACGAATTGGGAATTGTTGTTAGTGGATGATGGATCAACTAATAATAGTACCCGTATTGCTAAAGCATTTGCAGCCATGTATCCGGATAAAATTTTTTATCTGGAGCACAAGTGCCATGTGAATAAAGGTTTAACAGCTAGCAGAAATCTTGGCGTGCAGCACGCCAAAGGCACTTTAATAGCACTCTTAGATGCTGATGATAAGTGGCTGCCTCAGAAATTGTCGCATCAGGTTTATCTATTTGGGATTCATCCCGAAATAGCAATGGTCGCAGAAGCTTCGGTCTACTGGAATACTTGGTGCGATTCATCAAAAAGGGACATTAAAGTGCCGGTAGGCGCACAAGAGGAGAAGGTATACAAGCCACTTGAACTGTTGCAGAAACTTTATCCTCTGCACATAGGCGCAGCACCAGTTCCATGTGCACTAATGATAAAGAAGCAGGCGATTTTACAAGTTGGAGGCTTTGAAAGTTCATTTGTAAAGCAATTCCAATTATACGAGGACCAGGCGTTGCTCAGCAAACTATACCTAAACTTTAATGTATATATATCATCATCCTGCAACAATTTGTATAGGCAAAGACCAGGCTCGATTGTAAAAGAGGTAAAGGGAAGTGGCCAATACCATGCTGTAAGGAAATACTTTTTAGAGTGGTTGCATGCCTATACCATAAAAAATGGTTTCCTGGATGATACCTTAGATAAGCTTCTTAAAAAAGCCTTATTCCCTTATCATCATCCTACACTTTACCTGTTAACCTACACATTTCCTAATCAGGTAGTGCAACTTTCGAAAAAGGCTGTACCCGGTCCTCTTAAAGACCTCATAAAAAAACAACTACACCTGGTAAAGTAGCAACAACCTATGCCTGCGCTAACAGTACTTATGCCGGTTTATAATGCAGAAAAATTTCTGGCTGAAGCCATAGATAGTATTCTGCAACAAACTTTCGCAGACTTTGAATTTATAATTATTGACGATGGCTCTGAAGACAGCACAGCAGCCATTGTTGCATCATACTCCGACACCCGTATCAGGTTTGTTCAGAACGAGCGTAACCTGGGCATTTCTGCCACCTTAAACAAGGGCATAATTTTGGCCGCGGCTCCACTTATTGCACGCATGGATGCCGATGATATCTCGTGCCCGGAGAGGTTGCAGAAGCAATTTGAGTACATGCAGGCAAACCCTGATTGTGCCATGGTGTCGAGCCTGGTGAAGGTTATAACAGAAGATGGCCAGCTGGTAAGGGTAGACCAGTTCAGAAGCGAGTTTTTTTACTATAACCTTACTTTTATTTGCTGGATCTACCATCCTACGGTTATGTACAGAAAGGCGGCCGTAGAAGAGGCAGGTATGTATGCCGTACCCTATGCCGAAGATTTTGAACTGTTCTGGCAGCTTTCGCGCAGGCATAAGATTTATAACCTGCCAGAAATAATGCTGCATTACCGCGTATCGAGCAAAAGCCTGCACCAGGTACTTAAAAAGAAAGAATATGAGCAGGCGCAACACGAGCAACTTTTGCGTAACTTCCGATACTACGCAGGTAAAAATTTTACTTTACCAACAAGCCACATAGAATGCCTGCAGCACAATTTCGAGCCTATACTAGCTGAGGCAAGCAGGAGCAGTGTGCTGCAATGCCTGAAAAGCTTAGATGCTATTACGGAAGGAATACTGTATAAAGAAAATACGAACAGAAACATAGAGGCCATTAAAAAGGCAGCCTTTTATAAAAGAAATTATATCCTGACAAATGTCATGAAGCATCTTACGAAACCCCAAAAGGCGATGCTACTAATAAGCGATCGTAACTTAAATTACCTATCGCGCCTGTTGAAAAACAGAGTGAGGATAAAATTTAAAAATGTATTTTCGTTTTAGTAAAATTCTTTCTCTATTATTTATAATTGGTGTTTATATTTACTTTTTCCTGGAAATAATAGCCTGTTTAAGGCATTGTAGCGATAAGATCAGAGGGATGATTATTAGTTTATAACAACTGCAGTATTGAGTTAAATCCTGAACAGATGTAAGACTAATTGTCGCCACTAATCTTTCTTCTTAGTTTATTTTAGATCCATTACCCATATTTTTGTGAATCGTATACCAACTTCTCCGCCGGCAATTGCTCCTCTTCCTGAAGAGGGACCACGACCCCTTTGGTCGGTCATGATTCCAGTGTATAACTGTGCACATTTTTTACACGATGCACTTCAGAGTGTACTGATGCAGGGCATTCCGGAGCAAGACATGCAGATAGAGGTAATAGATGATGCCAGCACCGATGCGGATGTGGAGGAAATTGTAAAACGGATCGGAAAAGGCAGGATAAAGTATTACCGCCAGCCAGAGAACGTAGGTAGCCTGCGCAACTTCGAAACCTGCATTAACCGGGCAAAAGGCGAATTAGTGCACCTGCTGCACGGCGACGACCGCATCAGGAAGGGGTACTATAAAAAAATAAATCAGCTGTTTAAGCAGAACCCGGGTGTAGGAGCTGCCTTCTGCCGCTTCAGTTACATGGACGAGAAAGGGGAGATTGATTATGTGCAGCCATTCGAGATGAAACAGGATGGTGTGCTAAGTAACTGGCTTATCAGAATAGCAGAGCGCCAGCGTATACAGTACGTTTCGATAGTGGTGCGGCGCGAAGTGTACGAAAAACTGGGAAGCTTCTTTGGTATTACCTATGGCGAAGACTGGGAAATGTGGGTTCGCATTGCCAAGCATTACTCGGTTGCTTATACTCCTGAGGTGCTAGCCGATTACCGCAAGCACGACAACTCTATTTCAGGACAGAAATTTATGAACGGGCAATACCTGATGGACATAGCGCATGCCATGCAACAAATACAGGAGCACCTGCCCGAAGTGCAGCGAAAGGCGGTAATGGAACGCTCGCGTGCAGCATTTGCACATTATGGCATTAGCGTGGCAAACGGCATCTGGCATGCCACCCACGATAAACAAAACGTGCAGGAACACATTAAGCACACGCTGGTGCTCCACCATGGCGGCATCAGATTGTACTTGAAAATTCTAAAAGTTTACCTTAAAATGATTACCAACAGGGTGTAGCTTCTGCTGCCGAACCGCTCCGTACAAACAAAGAGGTGCTGTCAGCTAAATCCACTTGTTTGGTGTTAAGTACCAGGGGAAAATTATTAATCCCTCGCCATGTAATTTACAAATCGTTGATATGTAATATGTTAAGTAATAAATATTCTTATGTCGTTATACTTATATCCGGTTACTTAATCTTCTGAATTATTTAAATGAAAACAGCCTTCAGAAGGTTTTTCATCAGAATTTTGCCAAGGGTATACCCGATATCTTTTAGTTGAAAATACTTTCGCAAGCTACAGTAAACCAGCAAAGCCTTAGCCCTGGCTTAAGAATTGTAGAAAGTAGAAAAAAGTGTTCACTTCCTGATGTTCTTATTTTAGTAAAATATCTTTCCTTTAACTTGCGTATAAGTAAAGTAAAACCCGAACAAAAGAATGAACCAACTCCTGAAGGAAGTACAGTTAACAGAAGATGAGCTTTTATTAGGAAACATTGTGCTTTACCCCACCGATACGGTGTGGGGCATAGGCTGCGATGCCCTTAATCCTGATGCCATAAAGAATATATACAAATTAAAAGCCAGGGAAGAAACCAAGGCTATGATCGTGCTGATGGCCAACATCGATATGCTGGAGCGGTACGTGCAGGAAGTGCCCGATAATTTTGAGGAACTGTTGCAGAAACAAGAACGCCCAACAACCTTTGTTTTCCAAAACGCCAAAAATTTTCCGGCTGAGTTGCTGTCTGCAGATGGGAGTATTGCTGTTCGAATTCCGCAAGACGATTTTTGTCACAGGCTGCTCATGCAGTTCCGCCGACCCGTGGTGTCAACGTCGGCAAACCGGAGTGGTGAGCCAACCCCACAAACCTTCGCCGACATTTCAGATGAAATAAAAGAAAAAGTTGATTTTGTGGTGCGAATCAGGCAAGATGAGGCAGCTCCTGCAAAGCCTTCCCGAATTCTGAGAGTTGAGGCAGACGGTACTACTAAAGTACTGCGAGACTAAAGTCTAAGCCAATACGGTTCGTCACATACATAGGGCTCTACCTCAGTGGCAGAACCGTAATTATTTGAATGGAAATAGCCTCCAAAAGGATTTTTATTTAAATTTCGCCAAGGGTCTGCCTGTCATGGAAGAAGCGAAAATGTTCATATACTCGTGCTTTGCCTGTGTCAGATAAAATTTTTTTTATAGTTCAGGTGTCCTCGCTTACTCTACCCAACTAAAAATTGAGGTTTGAGATTGAGGGTTTTAAAAAAGAACAGGAAAGGAGAACTTTGTGGTGACCAAACCTAAAAATTCGCTTTCCTGTCATGAAGAAATACTTCAGTACCAAAATTA
>NZ_VRTY01000149.1 GCF_008017455.1 Pontibacter qinzhouensis
TACTATTGATGGTGGTTCCGAGAGTGGTAGCTATAACGTTAAAATGTCAGGCAGTCAGTTAGGTAAAGTAGAAGAGGTCTCTTACAACTTAATGTCTTCGCTGGAACTCAACCCAGAGGCAAACGGCACAGCACCAGACCCTATCTACTCAAACCCACCTATTACCAGTAATCCAGGTAGTGGCTCAGGTGGCGGTGGTAGTGGTAGTGCTTCACCTAGTAATGTATTCAATACTGTAGAAGTAACGACCAATAACTACCAGATCAGGAACGACGACCACTTTATAAAGGTAACAGGTTCTATGACTGTTCTGATGCCAGTATCGCCTGTTAACGGACAGCTACACATATTCAAAGCTACTTACGATGCGAGTGTAGCACCTGTGATTATCAGATTTAACAATCACTCTATTGAGGGCGAAAACGAGTTCTACATTAACACACCAGAGGGCTCAGTAAGCTTCATCTTCCAGGGAATGACCTGGTACCAGATAGACTAAAAAATTCCATTCTAATGAATTGAAAAATAAGAGAAAAACTAAAACACCGGCTACACCTGCTAAAAAGAGCTCTCCGAGTGTATTTAATGTACAATTAGCTGAAGTAAGGATGCCAAGTATCAACCTGACGCAGCTTAAGTACAGTGTCAACCCTTGGGTAAACTATGGTGACAAAAATTTGTGGCCTGAATACCTGATTAAGCTTATCACCTACTCAACAGTACACCAAAGCTTCATTAATAAGAGATCAAAACTTATATACTCTGAGGGTTTAAGTTACTCTGACAACATATCGGAGTTTTTAGAGAATTTGAATGAAGAAGGTGGTACAGCAGATAACCTTCTTGAGATTGTGTCTACTGACCTTTCTGTGTTGGAGACATTTGCCGTAGTAGTGCGCTACAATAGGATGAAGGACAAAATTGTAGCAATAGACTACCTAGACTCTTCAAAAGTCAGAGTAGACAAAAATCTTGACGTTTTAGGTAATGTACAAGGGTACTGGATAAGTGCAGACTGGACTAATCCTACCGTCAACAAACCACAGTACTTCGAGAAATTCAACCCTAACAACATCAACGAGACTACACAGGTCTACTTCTACCACAAACGTGCAACAGGTAACCCGTTCTACCCAATAATCTCTTATGCTAGTGCTATCCATTTTATTGAGATGGCATACGAAATGGGTAAATTCTCGCTTAATGACATCCTGAACGGTTTCTTCGGTTCTGCTTTACTTAGCATTACTGCTAATATGACGGACGAACAGAAGGCAGAGTTTATGGCTAAAATTAAAGCGGGTTTTACAGGTTCTGAGAACGCGTCTAAATTATTGACTGTAATATCTGAAGAAATAAATTCAGTCACTCTAACACCTCTTAACCCTACTGACAATACAGATAAGGTAGCAAGTAGAAAAAAAGTAGCCGTTGATGAAATCTCAACGGCGCACGGAGGTAATCCAATAGTAGCAGGTGTAACAATGGATGGTAGTACACTTGGTAGCGACGGTAAGCTTTACAGAGATGCTCTTGAAATTTATTATATCGATGTAATTAGACATTACCAAAAACCATTCATATCCTTCATTAGAAGAGTGTTAGATTTTAACGGATACTCAGATTACGAATTAGAAATTACCTCATCTGCTCTAATGACTGACACTGAAGTACCAGCTTGGAAAATGGATTACCTAAAACCTGAAGTATGGATTGCTGAACAAGGTTATAGCACTGAAGATATTTTACCTGAATTGATTAATGGAGCAGGTGATGTAGAAAATCCTGACGAGGTTACAGATGATACACCTGAAATTGAGTCTGAAACGGAATAATAGATTTAGGACTTTGGTACCTGGACTTGGTATAATAGTATGGAAATTCAAATTGAAACAACCGAGAACTGGAAGCCAGTTGTAGGTTATGAAGGACATTACGAAATATCAGACCTAGGTAGAGTTAAAAGCTTTAAACGAGGTAAAATTATTTTTTTAAGTCTATATGTCAGAAGTGACGGTGGACACTATGGTGTTAATCTAAGTCTAAATGGGAAAATAAAGAAAGTATCAGTACATCAATTAGTAGCTAATGCTTTCATAGAAAATCCAGACCCAATAAACCTGATAGTCATTGACCATAAAGATGGTAATCCAAAGAACAACTTATCATCGAATTTAAGATGGGCTACAATAAGAACTAACTGCCAAAATCAGAATAGAAAGAGAGAAGGTAGGACCACCTCAAAATTCTTAGGAGTTAGTTTCTGTAAGAGAGATAATATTTGGCTAGCCTACATAAAAGCGCCAACAGGCAGAAAGCATCTAGGATGCTATAAAATAGAGGAAGACGCCGCAAAAGCTTATGATAGAGCTTTAACTGAAATCGGCTTATCTCCAGTCAATTTTACGAATGTACACACAGTTACAGAATAAAATTAACGATTACCTCTCAATGTCGGCTGACGAAAAACAGAAGTTTACGTTGGCCGCCATTGATGACTGGTATTTCTGGTCGAGAGTAAGTTGGGTAAGATTCGTCTATGTCTACGCTGATAATGAAGAAAACAGAAGACTAGGTAGGGTTGGTCAATCGACAGGAACCAGGTACGGCACTCGTAATTTAGATTTGATTCCCTCACACAAAAAACCGAAGCAAAGAAACCGAAGCACTAAGACTATCAGATATTTCGATACTGGTAAAAGTAAAATAAGAGACGCTTCAGGTAGATACACCACAAATAAAAACCAAGCCATCAATGGTAACTGGCGGAGTTTCAGACCTGGATTAGTTACCATTATGACAGGTATCTGGAGCTTTGAAAGAGGTAAGTTCGTTTCATCCTTTGACGACTTCATCATACAAAATCAACCTTCGGGCTAAAAATACACTCACACTAAATGTCTTTCCTTATTACCGAATCATACTTAAAGAGCAGGGTTAACGTCACTCTCCACAAGGATGCCTCCGCTATCAAAATAGCTTTCCAGAATGTAACGGACTTCTACATTCAGGACTTACTGTCTATACCGCTTTACGAGCTGTACCTGGACCACGCTACTAACAACACAGCACTATCTGTAAAGCAGATGGAATTGTTCAATAAAATTAAAGTCTACTTTGCGCTGATGGTAGAATGGGAGCTGATGTTCAACCTATTTGAAATCACAAATAAGGGTAACAAAGAGGACATTAACGCAGCATCAATCGATGTAGTCAAACTGAAGCGTAACGAAGTTTACTCTAAAGCGGAACAGGTAAAATCTAACATATTGCGTTACCTGAGCACTAATAAAGCGGACTTTCCGCAATACTTTTCGAGCGAAGAAAATACAGAACACACACCTAAATCAATTACAGGCGCTTCTCCTATTGTTTTCCTCAATGAGCCAAAAATATGGATAGGCTAAGAAATGGACTACATTCCTATAGCATTTAGTGTACTAGGTGTCATTATCATACCACTTACATTAGGCTGGTTTAACTTGAGAGAACGAGTTACCAAATTAGAAGGACGAGCAGAAATCAACGCATCTAACATCGAAAAAATCAACTCTGCTAATAAGGATTTGAGTAAGGAAATGAAAGAGATGAAAGAGCTCATACAGCAAGTGCTGCTAAAACTCACCGAACTGGAAACCTACCAGAAAATCAGAAATGAGAAATAACATCAAAGAATGGAAGAGTACGATAGTAGGCATACTGTTACTGGTTGCTACCGGGTTTGCTGTGGCTTACGAAAAAATGCCAGCTCCTGAGGTGCTTATTCCATTTATGGTAATAGTAGGTGTAGCACACATTATGCTGAACCCCGACGAAATCAGGAAATACTTACTTGGATTCCTGAAGAAAAAACTAGAGGACTAGTCAGTTGAAACAAACCAAAATAGACACCAGGATAACGCGTCTAGGTGAGGATATTCCGGTTACAGGTGTCAGCATAGGCGGTATTTTAGATGGTACTACGCTAAGCAAAGACGAGAGTGTGGTATCCATACTGAAAAAGATATTCACAAAGGAATCTACACCCTCTTACACCGCCCCGGCCAGGACTTTCAGTAGTTCTATAACCGGCAACGTAGAGGCTGGAACACTTATAAGACCAGCTCTTTCTGCTACATTCACAAAGAACGATGCGGGTGATTTGACCAGGTATCTTTTAAGAAGAGGAAATACTACACTGCTTGACCAGGCTACCATCAGCAGCTTTACAGACAGCTATTCCATAGGCGACGAGACAGTAGAATATCAGGCTACATTCTACTATGCAGACGGTCCAGTAAAGAATACCAACCTTGGTAACCCCTACCCTACCGGACAGATCAAAGCTGGCAGCATTAGCTCAAACACTGTTTCTATAGTAGGCAGAAGGAATCTCTTTTACGACACCAGTAAGACAGGCTTAAACACATCAGCCAATATCAGGAGCTTTGTGAATAAATCACTCAATCCTGGTGCTGGTACAACTTTCACAATCAATATTCCGGCTGGTGCGACAAGCGTACAGTTTTCCTACCCTGCCAGCATCAGGGACGTCAACAGCGTCAAATACGTAGAAGGTCTCAATGCGGAAGTCAAAGACATATTCACGAAGACGGTAGTATCTGTGGAAGGTGCTAACGGCTTTACTCCTATCAATTATAAGGTATACAACTACGTACCTACAGCGCCTTTCGGGAGTGCTGCAAAATACAGTATTACAATTTAATGGCTAAGTTAGAATTCCCATTACAGTTCAAGAGACAGTACGCAGATGCTATAGACGCAGATTACAAGTTTACAACAGAAGAAAGACAAGCATACCTGACCAACCCACTCAGATATGCTGGTATGCCCTGCTATGACATAACGGAAGATAAACCTTACTACCTGTCTGCTGGTCTTGACGCTTGGTTGGAATACGGTAGAATAGAAGAACCTATTTTTAAAGTCTATGTGAAGGCTGGAAACCCTCAAGGACTCCATTATATAAGAATATCTGGTGTAGATGATTATAACAGCAACACATTTGCTTCTACTCTGACTGATGCAAATATGCTAGACATTGCTTCTGTACCATACAACACTGCTTACAACAATTATGACATTTACACTAAAATCAGCAACCGTTATTACAGAAACAGAAGCTTAGGTTTCAACTACAAGTACCAGGATTTAATAACTGACGGAAAGGTTGACTACGAGAAGTCTACGTTCTACCTGGAGTCTAAGAAACCTTACCCTAACTTTTGCTACTATACTTTAAGTAACGGTACAGCCAGCGCAGAATACGGCACAGCACAGCGCTTACCAGATAATACGACTTCACCACCCTGGGGGTATGTAAAGTCATTTTTTGGAGGTATGATAGATGGTGGACCTCAAACAGTGTTCGTTAACAATATGTACGATAACGGGGTACTGAAACCTGAACGCTTCCCACCGATCATTACCTACCACACAGGCAGCACCAGAGAGTACGCTACTTCATTCGGCACAACCATCGGTGGAGAAAAGGAACTGGAATTCATCGAAAATGACTTTTATACCAAGAGTTATGACAAACACTACCTGACTGTAAGAGACAAGAAACTAATACAGTACGAACTGCCAATAAAGCTTGACGCGGCCAAAGGCGCTCTCTCCAGTGGTTCAAATTTTGCCACTGGAACTAGTTCTGTCGCGCTGGGCAACCTTAGTACTGCATCAGGTAATAACTCCGTCTCAATCGGTAACAGCACAACCGCATCAGGCCCTAATAGCGCCGCGTTTGGTACTAATACAACAGCTTTTGGTTCGCAATCTACAGCTATAGGCAACAACACAAGAGCCGGAGCAACAGGTACTTTTACGTCCGGTACAGGACAAACAGATGCGCAAGTGATTGCATCAGGCTGGACTGCGTTTAACCATAACTTCGTGACGACACCTGGTAATGTTGGCGCTGCTGCGGATTATTCTGCAATTCTTGGTGGGGTAAACAACCAAGTTTTAGCAGGTGCTACAGGTAGTGCAATAATCGGTGGGGTAAACAACGTCGTGAGTAGCAACGCCAGCAATAGCATAGTCTTATGCGGGCAGAACATAACTGCGAATGTTGCAAATACTCTATTCACAAATAACATACGCATCAGCGGTACACTGTCAAGTTTTAGTGGTCAACCACTTTTTGCCCCTGTCGCACACGTACATTATCCTTCTCAAATAGAAGGGTTACAAGCTTTACTGGACGCTAAAGCAGATACAGGCCACACTCACGCAGGTATGGTTAAAAGCGTGAATGGTGTAATACCAGATAGCGCTGGCAATGTAGTAATAGAAATTTCAGGCAGCGGTGGCAATACAGGCGAAATACCGCCGCACACACACTATATGTCTGATATTACATACCTGCAATCTAATTTCGACTACTATGACGAGTTAATACAACAAAAGCAACAGAGAATAGAAAACTCTGCCATAGACAATATTCTCTACAATAACCTGACAGTAAACAGGGCTTTAGTTTCTAGTTCGACAGGTAAAATTGCAGTTAGTGCAGTTACAAGTACACAGTTGGGGTATCTATCTGGTGTTACATCTGCAATCCAGACACAATTGAACGGAAAGGCTGCAACCAGCCACACCCATACCATAGCGAACGTAACCAATCTACAGACCACACTAGACGGTAAGGCAGCCACAGTCCATACACACAGCGAGTTTAATACTTTCGTCAAGACTGTAAACGGCAACACCCCTGACGTAAACGGTAACATAAACTTAGCAACAGGTGGCAGTATTAACTGGTCCAGTATTTTGGAGAAGCCGACTACTTTTACACCGTCTGACCACACCCACTTCATAACGGACATTTCTGGACTTGAGGCGGAATTAGACTCGTTCTCTTCCAAGGGGCACGGGCACTCTATGGCCAGTATATACAATCTAGATGTTGAATTAGCGGCACGTGTTAAGACAGTGAACGGCGTCGTTCCTGATGCCAGCGGTAACGTCGCTATAACTGTTGGAGGTGGTTCTTCTGCTGCCGTTGCTCCTTTAACGCTTTCAATAGCTTCAGGTGCCGTTAATCTGAACTGTACTGACAAAGCCTTCACCTCTTCCAAATTCACAGTAGACACAACAGCTAAGCAAGTATTTGCTTTCAACGCAACTGGTGTGGTGGAAGGTACGAGAGGCAGGCTTACGATCAAGCAAACGGTTGCGGGAACAATATACATTACTTTACCTGCTAATAGTGCCTATTCAGAATACATCTTAGATAGTAATTCAAATAAGCTGTTGCCTATTTACGGTGAGGCTAATGAGAATCACACTATCGAGTTTGAATATGTGGACAGTATTTACAATTGGACTACTGCACTATATAACAAAAGATAGTTTTTCAATCAATGTTATTAAACACTAAACTAAATGCCGAACATCTATACTTCAACACAAGACGAATAAGAAACGGTCATATACAGGACGAGTTGAGAAGGGGTACTAACAGGCCCCTTCTCAACGGTCGTTGTGCCTCCTTTGTAAATAATCACATCAACAATTCCTTCAACATTTATGCTAAGACTATTTCGTTCTGGATTTACAGAGAGGCTAACGGCACATACAATAACCTGATAGGTAATACGGACGACTTTGGTACGATACGCTTATACAACGACCATTTACTACTCAGGTGGCAGGTAAACAGACACGGCTTTCCGACTACTACACAATTCAGAGCTTCTTACATCCCTGCTAACCAGTGGGTACACGTCGCAATAGTTTTACCGGATTTAGGCGGCCTAATCACAGATACTAAAATCTACAGTAGCGGGTATGCCGACTTTACAAATTTTGTTCAGCAGGGTACAGAGGGGTTCGACACAGAAGACAGAATCAGGTACCACAACATTACACCGATTGTAAACGGTAACTGGGCTACCTGTAAAATATACGACCTGCAGATATGGTCCGAGAGGTGGAGCGCAGAAGATGTAAGGTTCTATCATACCTACAAAAAGCTTCCTGTTCATCGCCCAGGTAACGAGTTCCTGAAAACTAACCTGTTGAAAGATATTTTGATGCTTCACTACAAGTTCGAAGAGGGTTCAGGCACAACTGTGTATGACAGCTCAGGTAACGGCAGGAATGGCACCTGGAATACAGATAAGTCGTCTAATCACTATCTGAACAAAAATGTACCACACAGCTATTTAAACAGCTCAGGGTACAACTTAGTAGATGGTGTTTACATACCAGCTAACGAGTCTAACCCTATCTATGACGTATTAGGCAATAAGCTGGAATTCGCTGGTTTAGCGCCTGTCAACATACCAACCACAACACAGACTGTAGGTAACTGGTATGAGCCTAACACTGCAATAGATTTTAGTGCTGGTGTTGAATCCCCTTATCTGAAATCATTGGAGTTGCATAATGCGTTGCCTACGGTATGGATGCCTAACAACCCTACGCCTACTATCAATTACAGGGAGATCAACGGCAAGGTAGACAGAATCACTACTAATAGTACTCCGCCGATCAACCAGAATCTTGAGAGGTTAAAAGCTTTCTTAAACAAACACTCGACACCGCCAACGTACGAACCACCTGTAGAAACAGCATACAGAGCCAAAGCGATTCCTGACAGAGACAGCATATCCTACCCTGATGCACCTATAATGTTGACAAACTCAATGAGGGACATTAACGGTGAGATACACATCAAGAACAAGAGAATCAATTCAAACGACCCTGCTATCAGGTGTATAGATACTTCGCAATTATCGATCAGAACTAAAATCTATATAGAAGACTGTGTTCTGAAAGGTCTAGGAATGATAATCTATGCCTACAATTACAGACACGACTTTGTAATCAGGAATAACATCTTCTTTGGCAATAAACACCTTTCTGCTAATTATACCTCAGATTGGGGCTTTTGGGCGCTGAGAATTAACAACCCTTACTTCCTAGTATTCGAGAACAACTATATAGAAGATTGTGGCACTGTTAAAGTCGAATACACTACTGAGCTAGACACTCAGGGTTATAATATCAGGTATAACTACATTAAAAACACCTGGCAGCCTAACCACTTGAACCAGGCTATCAATATAAAAGGTATCACTGGTACGAGTGTACCGAACCAGGTAATCGAATACAACGAGATATGGGGCGAACCAGGTCACGTATGGGTAGAAGACACAATCAACATCTACTCTATGCGTGCCCCTGATAACAGCCCTGCTTACATCAGACACAATTTCTGTTCAGGGGCATTTAAGAGTGTAACGGCTGACAGGTATACTGGTGGCGGCTTTATAATCGACGGTACGTCTGCAAACGGTGAAAGCGACGTTTCTAAAAACTGGATACTGGAACATAACATTATGGTAGGGTTGGGTAACTACTGTTTAGCCCTAGCTATGTCTGTAAACTGTATCATTAGGAATAACACCTGTATTGTAGCAGGCAAGTACGCTGATGGCACCAATTATCCTTTCTGGGTATCCGGTATCTGGACAAACGACTACTCTAAGAACTACATAGCTAAGGGCAATTCGGTGTACGGCAATACGGTCGGTGTTTATAAGTACAAGGACGGTGTTGGCAGAAATGACTACGGTTATTACCTGCTAGATAAAGAACCTGAGCTGCCTACTCACACAACCTGGTATGACAACGTATCGCTACCGGACCCGATCACAAAAGAAATGGAGTACCAGCAGCATACGGTATGGCAGCAGAAGATCAGTAACGCTGGTTTTATGATGGGACCAATAGAACTGATACCTAATTAAACAGAAAAGCCACTCAATAATTGAGTGGCTTTTTTTATTGTTTCGGGCTCCTGTATCGCGCCCAGGCTTTCGAGACTGTAAACGGAACTGTGTCAAAGCTATAAAATTATTAACTTAGCTTAAGCACAGTTACTATGGAG
>NZ_VRTY01000015.1 GCF_008017455.1 Pontibacter qinzhouensis
TAATCTGCTGGTGCAGCTCAAAAAGAGTCATCGGGGACTGGAAATCCTCGAACGGGTTTTGGTTTTGCCTCGAAAATTGCTGGGCCATGTGCTTGGGTACTTAAACTGCGTAAAGTAAGTGAAGTTGCTGCAGTAACGCATCTGCCTCTACTTTCTCTTTTACAAAGTTATGATTTTGTAGGCTGCAGGCAAGCGGAAATGCACCCGCAAACGGAAGGTTTTGACTATTATTTATAAATAAATTAATATTTTTAAATATACCAGAAAGTAAATTTTGTTGAGTCTCAGCAAGTTCAGTCAAAGCAGGTAGGCAGCTCCTGTAGAGGCTGGGAAAGAGAGGTTGTGGCGCGCACCTGCTTTTCTGTCGCAGCAGCGGGTAAGATTTTAAATTATGCTAATAAAAATGCCCTTCCAAAGCTATTTGATACTAAAAAGGGTCAAGGGTTCAGGTGTAGAATTGTTCGTAAACAAAGCTCTTTATAAGGCTGGCCTTTGCTATAAGATCTGCTTTTGAAGATGGGGGAGAAGTACTCATCAGGTAAAGGGGCACTTGCTGTCCACTGCGGGAGTAAGCTGGCTGCAGGTAGTCGAAGGTTGGATAGAGGGTGAAACCGAGCCGCTCGTAAAACACGATGCGTTTGCGGGCCGTGTCTGTAACCGGGCGCTCTACCTCCAGGAACAGCGGCTTTCCGGATGCCTTTCGCTGTAGCCACTTCACTATTTTTGTGCCAAGGCCAAGACCCCGCTGCTCCGGCACTACAGCCAGATGCTCCACAAAAAGGAACCCGGGCAATTCCCAGAATATACAAAAACCAGCTAACTGTTGTTGCTCCAATGCTGCATGCAGGTGCATGTCTGGCTCCTCGAGCAGCGCCAGCAGTTGCTCAAATTCGCGACGTTCTGCTACAGGAAAAGCAGCTTCGTATAGCTCGCGGAGCTGAGGCATATATACTGAAGTCTTGTTGCGGATGCTTTCAAACATGATACGGCACTTTGCAAATCCAAAATTCGAAATGTAGAAAAAGGCACTTCATTGGCCCTCAACGCATCTTTTTCTACAATTGATTGGTTACTGGTTGCTAATTTATAACAGTTAGCCTTACCAAGGCTTTCAGAGGCGACGTAATGCCAGTTGAAAAAATTGCCGGAGCTGCGGTTACCAGGGCAGTGTTTACTCTGGTTGCTCTTCCGGGTCATCGTTTCGGATGCCGAGCCTAACTGACCGTTTTTTCCAGTTTTCGCGGGCCCAGGTCTGCAGGTCGGCTACATCGTCCATTTCATCAATTATCTCCATGCCGAGCAGGGTTTCAATAATGTCTTCCATGGTTATCAGGCCGGCTGTGCCACCGTATTCATCCACCACCAGGGCCACGTGCTCCTTCTGCTCCATCAGGCGGTTAAACAGCGTCGGTATTGGCATGTAAGCAGGCACCATCTGAATTTCGCGTTTAATGCTTTTTAAGGGCATGTTCCCTTTGTTCTGGATGAGCTTGTAGAGCACCTCATCTTTTAACACGAAGCCTTTTACGTGGTCCAGGCTTTCGGTGTAAACTGGTATGCGGGAGTAGCGGAGGCTGGTGGTTTGCTTAAAAAACTCATTCAGGGTCATGTCTTCGGGGGCACCTTTTATAACAGTGCGTGGCGTCATAATATGCCGAACCAGGATGTTGTTGAACCGGAGTATGTTTTGGATAATCTGCGATTCGCCTTCTTTAAAAATACCTTCTTTCATCCCGATTTCGGCCATTGCCGTAAAATCTGCCCGGCTCAATATACTGCGGCCTTTGTCTTTTTTGAGGCGCTTGGTTATAAACTGAGAAAATAATATAATGGGGTAGAGCGGCGAGTAAATCATTATTTTAAGAGCGGGCACGGTAAAGGGTGTCAGCTGCTTCCAGTAATTTGCTCCGAGTGTCTTAGGTATGATCTCCGAGAAAATCAGGATGATGATGGTTAGCACCCCCGAAACAACAGATAAATACTTATCGCCCCAGATGGCCTGTGCCTGGGCACCCACTCCGGCAGCTCCTAAGGTGTGGGCAAAGGTGTTAAGCGTTAGGATGGCGGCAAGTGGTTTATCAACGTTATCCTTAAAATCTATCAGGCTTTTACCCAGAGCCGGGTTGTTTTTAGCCGTAATGCTCACATGCGAGGGTGTAATGCTCAGTAGTACCGCTTCAAGAATTGAACACAAGAAAGAGAAAAACAGCGCAACCAACAGATAGGTGATTAATAATCCCATTGAAATAAATTTATCTTTAAATGAATTCTACGTAAAATGTCAGAACAGATAACTACAATATAAACAATGTTTGCGCAAGGTTACTGATTGCCCTCACCTGTATTTCTTTAAATTCGGAATTTTGTAACAGTAGGAACAGGAAAATAAGGCTATAATAAAAATGCCGCTTTATCCTTAGCTGGAAAAGAGAGGATGTAATGTGATATACCAAAAATCATGTTGTATTCTAAACGGCAAAGCTATAGATATTAATTTTCAAATTATTCGAATGAAAAAGGCCTCCAGAAGATAAATGTGAAAATTTAGCGAAGGCTTGATGATTCTTTTTTTTGCTGACCGTGTGCTGAAAGCCATACCAAACTGATATATAAAAACCTTAATTAAAGTAGAAGCCAACCAATGAAACTTATAGAATGCCCCCGAGATGCCATGCAAGGGCTGGTGCAGTTTGTGCCAACCGAAACTAAGGTAGCTTACCTGCAGGCCCTGCTGAAAGTTGGCTTCCATACCATCGATTTTGGCAGCTTCGTTTCGCCAAAGGCTATTCCACAGTTGCGCGACACGGCGCAGGTGCTGGCGCAGTTAGATCTGGCGAATTCTGTCTCTAAACTGCTTGCCATTGTTGCTAATATGCGTGGTGCTACCGAAGCGGCTGCTTACCATGAAATAAGCTACATTGGGTTTCCGCTTTCGGTATCAGAAACGTTTCAGCGGCGCAACACGAACAAAAGCATAGCCGAGGCAATGCAGGAGGTGGCCCGGATGCAGGAGCTGTGCCACCAGAAAAGCAAGGTGTTGGTCGTGTACCTCTCCATGGGCTTCGGAAACCCGTATAACGACCCCTGGAGTGCCGCTACGGTCAGGAGTTTTGTGGAGCAGTTACAGCAGCTGGGGGTGCAGATCGTTTCGCTTTCTGATACCATTGGTGTCGCTGATCCTGGTGTTATTACCGAACTTTTCAGTTACTTGATTCCGGCTTTCCCTGATCTGGAGTTTGGGGCACACCTGCATACGGCTCCAGCAACATGGCAAGATAAAGTAGATGCCGCCTACCGGGCCGGTTGCCAGCGTTTTGACGGGGCTTTACGGGGTTTCGGGGGTTGCCCCATGGCCAAAGATGAACTGGTAGGCAATATGCCCACCGAAAATTTAGTAGCCTACTTTGAGAATATTGGTTTAAATTTGGGCCTGAACAAGCAGGCGCTCGAAGAGGCTTTGGCCCGCTCCGGCACCGTTTTCTTATAATTATGGCAAGAAGAAGAGTAGTTGTTGATATATTTATTCCCTGCTTTGTAGACCAGCTTTACCCCGAAACCGGCATGAACATGGTAAAGGTACTGGAGAGCCTGGGCTGCGATGTGCACTATAATCCGGCACAAACCTGTTGTGGCCAACCTGCCTTTAACGCTGGTTTTTTTGATGAGGCCCGGGAGGTAGCCAACAAATTTCTGGATGATTTTTCAAGCGATATCTCCGAGTATATTGTAGCTCCTTCAGCCTCTTGTGTAGGAATGGTGCGCAATGCCTACCAGGATATTTTCGTTAAATCGTCGAAGCTGGTGAAGTACCGCGCGATGCAGAAAAAGGTGTACGAATTTACCGAATTCCTGACAGATGTGATGGGTGTTACCTCTTTCCCGGATGCCTCGCTGCTGGGGCGCGCCACCTACCACGACTCCTGCAGTGCCTTGCGTGAGTGCGGCATAAAGGCTGGCCCAAGGGCGCTGCTGCAAAGTGTGCGGGGGCTTGAGTTGGTAGAGATGGAAGACAACGAAACCTGCTGCGGCTTTGGTGGTACTTTCGCCGTTAAATTTGAATCCATTTCGGTAGCGATGGCGGAGCAGAAAGTAGAGAATGCCCTGGCCACCGGAGCCGACTATATTCTCTCGACAGACACCAGCTGCCTGATGCACCTGGAAGCCTACATTCAGAAACAGAAGAAGACAATTAAAACCATGCACATAGCCGATGTACTGGCCAGTGGCTGGTAGGGGAGAAGTGCTATAAATGAAAAAGGCCCGGTGCGAGTTGTAGCATCGGGCCTTTTTGTTTATGTAAGTTTCTAGTTGCCGCCGAAGTAATAGCTGAGGCCTAGGTTAATGTACTGGGGAGAAAAACTGAAACCACCGGAATTTTCCTTTCTCTTCCAAGCATAAACTTCACCTTCATATGTCGTTCTATTTTCTTTTGTGCTGCTTCTGCTGTAGTAAATAGAACCTAAGCCAGCAGTAATTCCAAATTTACCTGTTACAAAGTACATAATCCCAGCGCCTAAACTAATTGAAAGACTATTACTATTGGGACCATCGGATGAATTATTAATTTCTTCTCCTTGAGATTTTGTATACTCCAAAGTATTTCTGGCGTAAGAAAATCTATAATTAAAAGCAGAAGTAGCAGTCAAAGCGAAGCGCTCAGTTAAAAAGAAATATTTACGCACAAACGGTCCAACTGCGAATTGATTTGTAATACTCTTGCCAAAGCTTTTGTAATTATAATTATCAGAAGAATCCTCCTGATAATTATAAGCGGTAATAGAACGGTTTTGTGAAATAGAGCCTAAGATACCTACTTCTAAATTATTTAAAACAAAATATCCTATACCTGGACTAATTTGGAGTTCCCTAGAAATATAATTGTAGATGCTTGAAGAAGTTTCAGCCTCATCTGTTTCTCTAAAATTGTTAGTCTTATAATAGCCACTTCCCGTTAAACTATATGTGCCGGCTGAAGTTTGTGCTGAGGCTACTATTGTGCTTAATAGCAATAACACAATAATTGGAATAAGTCTTTTCATACCTTTACAATTTATCGTCCGATAAAATAATTAATTCCAAGAGTAAAACTGCTAAAGCTTATATCGGCAATAAAATTTTGCTGTACCAAACTCTTTACCCCTTCCCTTCTTTTGGACATATAGCGCATGTAGCCTAAGTTCCCAATAGTGGCTGTAATTCCTATTTTTTCAGTGGCAAAATAAGTTATTCCTGGAAATATAGAGATCCCTAGATCGGTAGATTTGTATTTTGTTGGATTACGAATAGAATCATTGTCTGTCCAGGAGGTATTGAAGCCTGCAGAGGCTGTGACGGTGCCGTGCGCCATCAACTTGTCTGACAGAACAACGTATTTTCGAATATAGGGAGCAAATCCAATGAACCTACTGCGGTATATATTGTCAACGCCGCTATAAGCTTCGTGACTTTTCGAGAAATAGATTTGCGGACTTAATCCTACTTCGAGTCTGTCCTGAATAAAATAACCAAAAGACGGACGAAATGATACTGAAGATGATTTTCGCCTAAAACCGTCAGGATAATCCTTGTCTTCGATTTCATTTGAGGATAAGCTTCCTCCGATTCTCCCAGTAATCACCATATTCCCCTGTTCTGTTTGAGCATAGGCCATAGTAGTCCCGGTTGCTGCCAGCAGCAGCAGTAGCCATAATTTTTTCATATTCCATGTTTTTTGGTGTGCTGAGATGATTACAAGAATAATGCCCGTTTAAATTAAATTTATCCTGCATCAGCTTTGAAAAATATAACTATAAATGTTGCTTTCCTTAGTTAGATATTTATAATTTATTATTTCTCATATAGTTATAATTTTTAATTAAATCATGAATAGCTTGTATTTTATGCTAAAACATTAAATATTAAAGATTTTTAATTAATTAAAATAATTGTGATATTTTGTTTAGGTAATAAATTGATGCTACTCTTAAGAAGTGACGGTAAATACGTAGATTTAACCGAACAAAAACGGGTTTTACTAACAACCGTTATTTTTTCTCATTATCCATTCACCAAATTTTAGGGGGCCCGTATAGGTAGGTACAGTGTCGCAGACGCACACGCTGCAGGAGCTAACTTTTGGTTGGTTGAGTTCAGCTCCAGGCGTGATTCGAAGGTGTTGGTTAAAGGCTGATAGCCGGTCTGTGATAACTGAATTTTGTTGAACTCATGAGAATGCTGCCTTTTGTTGGGTGCTTTAGGTAGCAGTATCATGTGCAGATAAGGGAGCTGGCGCTTGAGAAAAAGCTTGCAGATGCCGAAAGCCAGCTCCCTCATCTTTCCCTTTTTCTCCTTATTTTTTGTTTCGGATTTATCTTCCAGCAGCCCATCAAGAGTTTCTGATTCCAAGGTTAAACCCTTGAACATATTTCCACCTTTTCCCTTCTGAAGGCTTTTTTGATTAGAATAATTCGGTTGAGCCTTATTCTTCTTCTCATCTGCATTTCCATACTCTTGCCTTTCAGAACCCGGCAATAACTGCGACAAAACTTTTCCGAAATCAACAGTTGGTTTATGCAATTCCAACTGAAGAAGATAAACTTTAATCCTCTGCCTTGCTTCTTGTGTTCTATCTCTAAAGGGTTTGCAAGTTTAAATTCAGGAAAGTTTTTACCTGCCTCATAACAGGTGAATGGTTTATTCTTTAAAGCCACAGAACTATAACTTTTGTTGAGAAAACGAAGTGATATAAGGCTGGAAAGAGGTGATAGTTTAGCAGGTTAAAAAGTAAAGAGCCAGCGGAGTGCCGCTTTTCGTTAATGCACGTATAAGCGATGCAGTCAACGTACATAAACATGCAAATTTCTACCTCGATCTCTATATTTTATAAAATTACACTGATTATTGGTTTTTTAGGCCTGGCTTTACAGGCGATGGCACAGGATGAGTTACCGGAAATGAAAACTGACAGGCCAGATCAGACCGAGTCGTCTTCTATAGTGCCACGCAGAACAGTACAACTCGAAACGGGGTTTTTCTTTCAGAAAGATACGCAGGGCGATACAGAGCTAAAATCGCATGCCTACCCAACGGCGCTGCTTAGGGTGGGGGTGCTGAAAAATGTGGAGCTTTTGTTTTTGGCTGCTTACCGCGATTCGGTTATTCAGAAAAACGACCGCCGAAAACTGCAGGGCATGGGTCCGTTGAGTGTGGGCGCCAAAGTAAAATTATGGAACGAGAGTGGCTGGCGACCAGAAGCGGCACTTCTTTTTCGGGTGCTGTTGCCAACGGGTAACCGCCAGTTCAGGCCTGCTAACCCGGAGCCTCATATGCGCTTAAACCTTTCGCACCAACTTACCGATAAAATGGAACTGGCCTACAACCTGGTGCATGGCTGGGCCGATGGCTACTCAGTGCCGGGATATACCGCCTCGCTCAGCTATGAGGTGCATGATAAAATAAGTGTTTTTGGCGAGGTTTTCGGTAGTAAAGAGGAAGGAGAAAAGGCAGGACACCAGGCCGATGCCGGGATCCTCTTTCTGGTGCTGCCCAACCTGCAGCTCGATGTGGCAGTCGGCACCCGATTAAATGCTGCTGCTCCTGATTATTTTGTTACATCGGGTATTTCGGTAAGGCTGCCTCATTAAATAGGAAGCAAATACGCCAGAAATTAGCACAGTATGCAAAAAAACAATCTGTTTTATAATGTAGGTACTTGTTTCGTGGTGGTTTTTATTCTTGGCAGTTTGTTCAATAAGTAAATATGGTACAGAAAAAAAGGCCTATTCATAAGTCGGTTCGGGAATACGGGCAAGGAATTATTGGTGGCCTTTTGTTTAGTTTTCCGATGCTGTTTACCATGGAAGTGTGGTGGGCAGGCTTCTCGGCAACACCCCTGCAGTTACTGCTGCTTATAGTAACTACTTACATGCTTTTGCTGGGCTACAACCGCTATGCCGGTATGCGTGCCGAAACCTCCTGGCGCAGTATTTTAATCGACTCCGTGGAGGAAATGGGTATAGGCCTGGTGCTGTCTTTTGTCGTTTTATTTTTGCTGAACCGAATAAGGCTGGAGGGCATGACCATAGATGAAATGCTGGGCAAAACAATTCTGGAGGCAATGGCCGTCTCTATAGGCGTTTCGATTGGTACGGCGCAACTGGGAGTTAACTCAGAGAACGACAAAGACAATGGCAAAAAGCCGGAAGAACTAACAGCCGAACCAAGGCAGGCCAGCTGGTGGTCTGACAAAAGCAGCCTGCTGGCACTTAGTTTTTGCGGAGCCATTATAGTAGGCGGCAACATAGCTCCTACCGAAGAAGTTATTTTACTGGCTATTGAGTCGGAGCCGTACCATATTCTGCTCCTGTCTATTTTATCGGTGGTGTTAAGTCTTATAGCTATTTATTATAGTGTTTTAAACGGACCAGAAAAGCATAATCATAAGTCAAAACTGTTTAATGTGGCTTTCGATACCTGCCTGAGCTACCTGGTGGCGCTGGTGGCATCGGCTATGTGCCTGTGGTTTTTTGGCAGGTTTCAGAATGTTAGTTTTTATGTGGCGGTTTCGCAGTGCATCGTGCTGGGAGTAATTGCTACGTTGGGTGCATCGGCAGGCCGTTTATTAATAAAGTAACTACTATATGCAAAGGAATATTCGCGAAGGGGACGACGATAAAAATGTGCTGGAGTGGCTGGTATTCGGGTGTAGCCTTTTGCTTATTTGTGCCGTATTCATGTACCTGGGCTACCAGGCTTACACAGCAGAAAAAGATCCAAAGCCTGAACTGGAGGTGCATTACCGCCTCGACCCGTCGGCTCTGGAGCCATACCGGTACCATATAAAAGTCGAAAACAGGGGCAAAGAAACGGCCGAGGAAGTTACTATTCAGGTATGGACCGAAAAGGATGGACAGGAGCTGGAGTCGGCGGATCTGCAGTTACCTTTTGCCCCGAAAGAATCGTCGAGAGAGGGCTGGATAATTTTTAAGGATAACCCTGCACTGGCAGATACTATTGTAGCACGGGTTAAAAGTTATAAAAAGCCCTAAGGAAGTGGAGTAATTTAAATCGAATTAATATTATTCTGTTTATAACTTATACTACTGAGAAGGATGACGAAGCGAAAACAGGTAAAAACGTATAATTCACAAAAAGAGGCTCCCATACCAAAAGGCCGGTTGCTGGCTATGGGAGGCGCAGAAGATAAAGGACATGCTGAACTTAAAGAGGAGCAAAACAAGAACATTGACTTTATAAGCGAAGAAATACTTAAACGCTTTGTAGCCGAACTTCGCGGAGATAATCCCTTGGTGGCGATAGT
The DNA here is from genome assembly GCF_008017455.1 of Pontibacter qinzhouensis. Lineage (GTDB taxonomy): Bacteria > Bacteroidota > Bacteroidia > Cytophagales > Hymenobacteraceae > Pontibacter > Pontibacter qinzhouensis. Next base: position 9,299 of record NZ_VRTY01000015.1, read on the forward strand.
GCCAACGGCTTCTACCGTGCCCGATGAAATAGCCAAAGATTACCAGGCAGTTTTTACAGAGCTTGGAGTTAAAAACCTGGAAATTATAGACATCAGGGCAAGGAAAGATGCCTACAACGAGACCTATTGCGAAATTCTGGAGCAGGCTGCCGGCATTATGTTTACTGGAGGCGACCAGTTGCGATTGACCTCCATACTGGGAGGAACGCCTGCTTTAGAGCTTATGAAAGAGCGCTACACTTTTCAAGATATAATAATTGCAGGTACCAGTGCCGGAGCCACAGCCATGTCAACACCCATGATATATGAGGGCGAAACGCATGGCGGCTATATTAAAGGCGATGTGCGTATTACAACAGGGCTGGAGTTTATGAAAAATGTAGCCATAGATACTCATTTTATTGCCAGAGGTCGCATTGTGCGTATGTCGCAGGCAATCTCCACAAATCCGGGCTGTATTGGCATTGGGCTGGAAGAAGATACTGCCATTCTGGTAACGGAAGGTAAAGAGGTGGAAGTACTTGGTAGTGGATTAGTAACGGTTGTAGATGGTATGGGTATTAGCTACACGAATATCTACGAAATCAAAACTGGCGAACCTTTCACTGTCCGGGACATGCGTGTGCACCTGCTTTCGCGGGGAGAGCGCTACACGCTGCCAATATACGACCAACTGCATATTTAATACCAGGTAGCTGCTGTAACCGAAGATTCATTTTAACTGGTAGCCCTTGACCTGATTTCTGCTGAAAACCTTCCGGAGGCTGTTTTCATTCAAATAATCGGAACGGGGTTAACCTAACAGAACATATTCCAAAATCAGCTTTATTTTAGATAAGTAAGGCTGCTTATTTATTTGCTTTTAGCTTTTACTCCTAATTTGTAACTTTGAAATTCTAATTTTTAATTGGATAAGCAATAGCATCAGCCACAACTAACCCGCATGCGCTTAGAGTTTGGTTTCAGGCTTCTTCAGGAAAACCTGCTCCTGTGCTGCCAGCCATTGCACGGCAATAATGGTTTTGGCGTCAGCCCATTTCTGAAGCAGCAGGTCCTCCATAGGTAGTTCCAGTACCTTAAGGTGCTCGTGCTCTTCATCAAGCCCACCACCTTCCGATTTCTTTTTGCTTACTTCTGCATAAAACAAAAATACCTTTTCGGTGCAGGCTCCCGGCGAGGTGTAAAAATCCCAGATATGCTTTACATGATCTACTGCATAGCCTGTTTCTTCTTCAATTTCTTTCCGGATGGTTTTTTCCGGATCGTGGTCCTCTACCACGCCAGCCACTACTTCGAGCAACTCCATGCCGGCACTATACCGAAACTGCTTCACAAACAGGTAAGCGTCTTTGTCGGTGTTGTACACAATGGCAGCGGCAGCATGGCCACTTTCAAATTGTTCCCGCTCAAAGGTTTCCCCATCTTGTTCTATAATCAGTTTCCTGAATGTATAAAAGCCTTCGTAAATGGTTTTTCTATCTTTAATTTTCATAGCATAGAAATAGTTTGAATTACCATTCTGAAAAATACGATGCTGGCCTTGCCAAGGGTTAGCCATAACTGGTAATTATTTGAATGAAATAGGCCTTCAGAAGAAAATGAGCCCTCAAAGCCTCAAGGGTAAAAAGGAACAAGCCTGCCTGCCCTACACCACTTCCTTTACTAATCGAACTATTTTTATTTTTTATACGAATTAGAACCAATAGAATTATTGATAGCGACACAACTCATCGGAAATCAATAGTGGATTTTTCCATTTTAGCAGTATAAGGATAATCTTGTGGCCTGCGTCTTGTGTTCTTTAACAGGTAACAGTGCAATTTGTAATTCCGATAGGTTAAGAGAGAGTCTATAGCGGCACTCCCGGATTTAAAGGCTTCTGAAGTCCGGCTTTAACTCAACCCATTTTATGTTGCACAGCACAATGTTGTAACTACATACTACTATGATAAAACCTTCTTTCGTCTCGAAACTACAAGGGAGCTACTGGGCCATAACCGGCATATGGCCACTGGTGCATATGCCAAGTTTTATATGGGTATCTGGTCCAAAAACAGACTTATGGTTAGTGCGCACCGTGGGGCTGCTATTAACGGTTATCGGTTTCACATTGCTGGCGGCAGGCCTACACAGGCGCGTTACGCCTGAAATTATCTGGTTAGGTGTGGGTGGGGCAGCCAGCATGGCATTTATAGACTTTTTTATGCCCTTAACGATGTGATTTGGAATGTATACATGCTCGATGGTCTGGCAGAGCTGGCGTTAATTGTGCTGTGGCTGCTAGCCATAAAATACAAATCTTCTTAGGCTAGAAAAAGCACGGTCAGGCAGGCAGGTAATACTTGGAATTATAACGAAATTGCCTGTTGTATCTCTGTTGGTCTGCTTATTTACTAAATCTTTACATTAGATTTATTCAAAAACGGAAGAAGTTAGTAAAACTATATTTTTAGAATTATTGTAAGCTGGGTTTTGTGCAACAGGTAGTTAGGCCTGGCTAAAATAGCTGCTACTCTTTTATAGATTGGTAAGTATTACTATTTTAATAATTTCTGAACAAGAACAGAAATAGGGCGTACAAGTATTACTTTTCAAACATCCTTATCATCTCTAAACAAAATAAAACTACACTATGGCAGATTTAGATGTACAACCAAAAAAGAACAAACCAGGGTGGCTTTGGATTCTTTTAGTAGCACTTGCAATTGCAATTCTATTTTTCTTGATGAGAGGCTGTAACGACGACGATCGGGTTGAGACAACAGATCCGGCCACGACCGATACCACAGCCGCCGCTACGACCCGCGACCGCGACTGGAATACCGTTAATTTTAACGCGCCACGCGCCACTTACTCCGAAATTTCTGACAGAGACATAGAAGTGCGCGGAAACGAAGATTACGCAATTTACAGCTTAGACGAAACCATACTTTTTGATGTGGATCAGAGTAACTTACGAAGCGGAGCAGAAGCTAAATTAAAGCAGATAACCGCTTCTGTTGGGCAACGTTTCAGCGGTGGCGATATACGAGTTTATGGTCACACCGATACGCAGGGCAGTGCCGGTTATAACAAAGAGCTGGCGGAGCAACGAGCCGAATCTGTTAAAAGCTGGCTTACTCAGAACACCGACATCGACGATGATAAAATTTCAGTTCATCCGGTTGGGGAGTCGCAGCCAGTGGCCTCTAACGAAACAGCAGAAGGACGGCAGCAAAACCGCCGGGTAGAAATTGTAGCCCGACGTGGCGCCAATAATGAATAACTTGTTAGATTTTAGAAACAAGAGGAGTTTGCTCTTCTAAACAATATCAAAGCTATGAATGAGAACGAAAAATTAAATAATAACAATCAGCTAATAGAACTGGGTGGCAGCGATTACGAAATTGTAGACGGACAACCAGACATTAGGGGCTGGAAAGTGAAAAATGCCCAAGACGAAACAATTGGCGAAGTCGATGAACTGATATTTGACCCTTCAGCGCTTAAAGTACGTTACATCGTGCTCGATCTGGAAGGAAATGTATTCGACCTGGAGCCGCGTGATGTGATTGTTCCAATCGGAGCTGCAGAACTGCACGAATCAGATGACCTGGTGTACCTGAGCCAGGTTACGGCCGACCAGCTGCAGACACTGCCTGAGTACAGGAGAGGGAGCCTGGATCGCGACCATGAACTGCAGGTTAGGAACATTTTCGGTGGCTTGGGAGCGGCCGGAGTAGCAGGTGCCGCTGCAACCACTTCTCTGCAAGACACCGACTATAACTACGATGAGGAGTTTTTCAACGAAGATAACCTGTACCGCAGGCGACAACCCGGCACACCTCCCGTAACAGACACCACTGATATTTCTGACACAGGCACAGGTTCTATACCTATTATTGAGGAAGACTTGCAGGTTGGCAAGCGCACCATCGAGACTGGCGGTGCCCGCATACGCTCTAAAATTACAGAGCGTCCTGTAGAAGAAGATATAACGCTGCGCGAAGAGTCCGTTTATGTTAATCGTGAGCCCGTAAACAGGCCAGCTTCCGAATCAGATCTGGATACATTTAAAGAAGGTGAAATCGAGATTACAGAACATACAGAGGTGCCTGTGGTGTCTAAAGAAGCTAACGTGGTAGAGGAGGTAACTATTCGCAAAGAGGTGGAAGAACATGAAGAAACCATTAGAGACACAGTTCATAAAACCGATGTGGAGATAACAGAGCTAACGCCGAACAATCCAGACAGGCCAGCCGACCTGGACGATGATACGTACCTCGATGACGAAGCCAGAAGAAGAAACCGGCTCGACTCAGATAGAGACGAACCAGTTATTTAACTACACGAATGTGAGCATGACTTTATAATTAAAATTGTGTTGAAGGTAAGAAGTACAGGAAGTACAACGAACTTGCTGATAATAAAAAAGCAGTGGCAGATAATCTTATCTGCCGCTGCTTTTTTATGGACTTATCCCTAAGGAACTTCGCCAAATTCAAATTAAAAATGATGAATAAGGTCCTGTAATGGTCTATTTACAAGCATTCTCAGTCGTTTTTAATTAGATGTTGCTGATTTGTTATGGCAGCTTTATGAAGTTCAGGTTTAAATTTTGCTGTTGCAAGCGCGAATTTTTCACAAAAGGATTGGATGAGAAAAGTGAGAGTCTGGGTCTTTTATGGGCAATTCGTAGCGCAAAAAATTAATTTTAAGCTTGGCTGGCCTGAGCTCTTTAAATGGCTTTTAACCTCCGGAAGGCCATTTTCATTAGAATAATTTGGAGCTGTAGGCAGTTCAAGAGCAGCAAGAGAATATTTAGCAGTTCATAAGCAAACAGCTTCCGTTTTTTGCGTAAGCCAAAGGTACACTAACAAAACAGCCGTATGTCCGAAAAGTTTCCGCTAAAGAAAAGACACTACTCCCTTGTAGAAGGCTTATTTAACGAAACGCAGCAAGACCTGCCCGAAAGCGGCATGCGGCGGCGGGCTATTGCCATGGGCTTTCTGGAAAAGTTTCTGCACCTGCCCCAGCAACCCAGCATGACACCCAGCGCCGATGGGAGCCTGGAAGCCATCATCTTCACCATACCAGACCACGTGTTGGAAGGAACAGATAATCCACTCTGGAAGGCCTATAAAGATCTGTTTCTGAAATTACCTGTCTATACCCAACTGCAGCTCATGGTGCATGAGCAGGTAGCAGAGGAGGTGGCGCTATGGCTGCAACAAAACGGGCTGGAGCAAAAGGCGCACCTGCACAAAGTACCGTCGCATTACCATATGTATATCTGGGCCGAAGATGCTTACGAAGTTATTACCGACAAAAGCGATGGGAAAAGGTACCTGGTGCAGCCACACTCCAACAGGCGCGGGGCCGATAGCCTGGTAAGTTACCTGACAAGCCGCGCCCTGGGCCATACGCGCGTAACCATACCTCTATATTTTGAAGGTGGCAACATTCTTATAGGCGATGATTTCTTTTTGATGGGTGCCGACTATGGCATCGATTCTATGCTGGATCTGAAGGGAGTGCTGCCACTGCAAAATGGTGTATCAGCTACCGAAACAGTTGCCAAACTTTTTAAGCAGTACTTCGACAAAGAGCGCAGGCTTATATTTGTGGGCTCCACCTTGTATGTGCCAGGTGAGGAAATCAGGAAGTTCAGAAAAAACGGCATCGAATGGACAGAAACCTTTCATACCAAAAACCAGGAGGGAACGGTGCAGCCACTCTTCCACATCGATATGTTTATTACACTTGCAGGCCGCAACAGCCAAGGTCAGTACCAGTTAGTGGTCGGTGATACCCGCATGGCGGCAGAACTTCTTGGCGAGGAACTGATGCAGTACAGTATCCCTGATGTGTTCGATGATATAGCGGAGTATCTGCAAGGGCTGGGCTTTGTCGTTTATCGGAACCCGCTGCCTGTTACGTGCCTGGACGATGAAGAAAAGAAAACCCGGAAGTGGTACTATGCCACCTCCAACAATGCACTGGTAGAGATTAAAAGTATTCAGGATAAAACTATCTGGCTGCCTAGTTATGGCCACGGCAGCTGGCCCGAACTGAAAAAAACAGACGAAGCGAACAGGCAACTATGGGAAGAGCTTGGCTTTAGAGTAGTGATGCTGGAAGATTTTCATCCGTTTGCCGAAAATTCCGGATCGGTGCACTGCATTAAAAAATACCTCCAGCGAGGAAATATGAATTAAGAGCCGCTACTTGTTTCTGATCTCTGCAGAATAGCGTGCAGAGATCAGAAACAAGTAGCGTTTAGGCCATTTAAGTTAGATTGTCAGATAAAGTAGGGAAGATTAAATGCCAAACTCCAATTATTCCAATGAAAAGAGCCTTCCAAAGGTTTTTTATCGAAATTTCTCTCAGGGTCTATCTGGCACTTATTATTTAAAAGTACTTAGCTTCTAACAAGGATCGGCTCTTCAATTAAGCCTCCGGCTTCAGGCGCACCACCAACCCCTCAAGAGCAGGCCCGATGCGGAGCTGGCAGGAAAGGCGGCTATTTTCGGTGGCGTGCGGCAACGATTCCAGCATAAAAGCCTCATCGTCGCTTGGCTCTGGCAGCTCGCCACTTTCCAGTACCTCCACATGGCAGGTAGCGCAAATGGCCATGCCGCCACAAATGGCTGGTATATCGTATTCGCTGGCTTTTAATATTTCCATCACAGATAGGCCCATATCTGTTGGGGCTTCTACAGGAACGCGCTCTCCGTTTTCCTGCTCCACGTAAATTGTTATGGCATCTTCCATTATAGCTCCTGAATTCCGTTTACGGTGGTGTACTTCAGTACATATTTTTTGCCAGGGTTTATGATATTGTAAGCGCTCTGCGCCATTAAAGCCGCCTCATGGAACCCACACAAGATCAGTTTCAGCTTGCCGGGGTACGTGTTTATGTCGCCGATGGCGTAAATGCCCGGTATGTTGGTGGAGTAGTCGAGGGTGTTTACGACAATGGCGTTTTTGTCGAGCTCCAGTCCCCAGTTCTCCAGCGGCCCCAGTTTTGGCACCAGCCCGAACAGCGGAATCAGGTAATCGGTTTCGAGGTTGTAATGCTCTTGGTTATCAACGGCAATAGAAACGGCGTTGAGCTTGCCATTGCCCTGCACAGTTACCACATTCGACTTGAGCAAAAGTTTTATCTTACCTTCCTCCGCCAGTGTCAGCACCTTTTCGGCAGATTCGGGAGCCCCTCTGAAAGTGGTGCCACGGTGCACCAGGGTAAGTTCTTCAGCCAGCCCTGAGAGGTAAATCGTCCAGTCGAGGGCAGAGTCGCCGCCACCGGCAATTACAAGTTTTTTGCTTCGAAACAACTCCGGGTCGCGCACCATGTAGGTTACACCTCTACCCTCGAAATGTTCCAGATTCTCGATGGCTGGTTTGCGGGGCTCAAAAGAACCAAGCCCACCGGCTATTACCACCACCTTACAGGCTATCTCTGTTCCTTCAGAAGTGATGACGATGAAAGAGCCGTCTTCTTGTTTCTGCAGCTCCTCTACACGCTCCCCTAAGGTAAAGGTAGGGTGGAAGGGGGCAATTTGTTTCTCCAGGTTCTTAACAAGATCCCCGGCCAGCACTTCCGGAAAACCAGGTATATCGTAAATGGGTTTTTTAGGGTAAATCTCTGTAAGCTGACCACCAACAGCTGGTAAAGCGTCTACCACATGGCAACGCATTTTCAGAAGTCCGGCCTCAAACACAGCGAACAGACCTACCGGGCCTGCACCTACTATGCATATATCTGTCTGTATCATATTATACTGTATTTTGCTTGTGCTGCGGGAGCTGACTGCTCCTCTACTGCAAGTACACAAAGTAACGTTTTTAGGGTTATATTAGCTAATTACTATCTGTTATTAGTCATAACGTAAAGTTATAACAGTACCACTTGCTATAGCCATAACAGCTGCTGCTTAAAATTGTTCTGCTTCGTCTAAAGCCTGTTGTTGTTTAAACAATTATTAATTTTAAAAGCTAATTCACCATGCGCTTTGTTCCCTCAGGATTTCCTGCAGTCGACTGGCGTTAAAGGCAGCAAAGCCATACTGGTCGTTGTCGAAGTAGATGTACACATCCAGTCCCTGCTGCTGCCAGTTTCTGCAGTTGCCGGCCCACCAGCGAAGTGTGTCGTCGGTATAACTGCCAGCGTATTTGCCTTCGGGGCCGTGCAGCCGCACGTACACAAAGTTGGTGGTTACTTCCATGGGCGAGAGGTGCCACTCGAGTTCGTAAATGCAAAAGGCTGCCTGGTGCTTTCGTAGTAGCTCCAGTACGCCAGGGGTGTACCAGCTGTGGTGCCTGAACTCGAAGGTGTAGCGGTAGTGCGAGGGGAGTGCCGCCAGAAAATCGGCCAGCCGGGTTTCGTTAACGGCCCAGCCCGGAGGCAACTGAAACAGGATTGGCCCCAGCTTTTCTTCTAAAGCATTGGCGTTCTCGAAAAAGCGGGCAATGCTCTGCTGCGGGTCCTTCAGCTTTTTCATGTGCGTAATGTACCGGCTGGCCTTTACCGAAAACAAAAAATCGGGTGGTACGCTCTTACGCCAGTTGGCAAATGTTTCGGCGGAAGGGAGTTTATAAAACGAGTTGTTGACCTCGACTGTGCTGAAATGCTGCACATAATGACTCGTGAAGTCCTTAGGTTTCACTCCTTCCGGATAGAAGTTTCCCATCCAGTGTTTATAGTGCCAGCCCGAGGTGCCAATGTGTATTTTCCGTTCCACAACTTACTTTTAATTCCGAAGACTAAAGTTCTTTATCGGTGGTGGCAAATACCAGGAAACTCAGGAAAGTATGGTACAGCTGGCAAAGCTGCCCTGGATCTGTAATGGCTTCCTGTATCCATAAATCGAGACGTGCAGGTTCGCCTGGCTCCTCCGGCAGGTACAGTTCCAGCTTGTAATCTGAGAGGTGCAGCAGTGGCTGGCGCACATCCGGCTGGCTTAGCATCCTGATAACTTTGGCTTCGTTGTTTGTCTGCACCAGCGTGTGTGCATCGAACTCCGGGTGCCCTACCTTTACATCCTGCATACCAAGCAGTTTGCCTACTTCCTCCAGCAAGCCTTGTTGCTGCAGACTAAACCTGTAATTACCTTCCTGTTGCAAAGCGGCACTAAAAAGGGTGGTGGAGATGCCACTTTCGAAGCCGCCACCGAGGTCTATGTCTAACTGAAAATAAACCGGGTACTGCTGGTGCTGCAGTAGCGCCCGGTACTGGAACATGTCTTGTTGTTGCGCTATATCTTCTGCCAGCTTCTGGCAAATTTCTTCTATGCTGTGGCCGATTATGTGCCGTTCTTCTATCATGGGTTGAGCAGCTTTGTATGTGCTGGTTAGAGGTGCTTACGCACGCGCTACAGCTAAGTTTTCGTACACGTTTTCTTGCCTTTTGCAAGTCTTACCCTTGAGGTTATTTTACTTAAAAGCCTTTGGAAGGCCATTTTTATTTGAATAATTGTATGGCAGGTTGGTTAGGCTGGTAAGTTGAGAATGCGTCTAACTTAGTAGAGTTGATATAATACCGTGCAGTACTATCACTCTTTCATTTCTGGTTCAGTACTGATCACTCTGTCATTCTGGAAGAATCTTATGCACTAGATGCATCAGCAATGGCAGCTCTGGAAATAAGTTAGAATAGTTTCTGCTAACGCTGTAACAGCGGCACGAAGCTTTTGTATAGTTTGCTTGCTTGTTCTTTCTGTCTTGATACCAAAGCCAAAAGGCTTTTGGTGTCTTACTTACTGCACTGGCAACAGAATCTGCACTGCCTGCCTTTGCCGGGTGTTTTTACAAGCCAGCCATACTCCCCCGGAGCCTGAGTAGAAATTCAGGTTCTGACTTTTTTGGTTTTTCTTGCTGACAGGACAAAAAACCTCTTGAACCTTCAATCGCAAAAGCCCTTATGCTGCTTTACTCAGATACTGCCTTCCTGTGCTGAATTATCCGGAAACTTTCTACCATTTTAACTGCCTCTGGAACATTCTCAGAAAACAAGGTAATAAAGGCGCCTGCCGGGGCATATTCGAGGGCATGTGCCAGGGCCCGGGTTTCTTCTTTAATCTCAGTTACCTTTACGTGTGGAGCACCTTTTTTAATGCCTTCCTGAAGCAACAGGTTTATCTGGTGCCCATGCCTGTCGCGCGAGTCTACATCCTGTTTTATAATGATGTAGTCGAACATGGTGGCTGCCAGCTGACCGATTTTAATAATTTCTTCGTCTTTTCTGTCGCCTACGCCCGATATTATTCCTATTTTATGTGTTGCCGGCACCTGCTTCAGAAATTCGCTTATAGCCTCCATGCCTGCCACATTATGCGCATAATCAATGAGCACTTCCGACTTCGGGAGCTTAAATAAGTTCATGCGACCAGGAGTGGTTTCAGCGGAAGGCACAAAGGTGCGTAAAGCCATTTTAATCTCATTAACTTCGAAATGGGCTATATAAGCTGCCAAGGTAGCTGCTAACACATTTTGTATGTTAAAACGGGCTCGTCCGCCAAAGGTAAGAGGTATGTCGGCCACCCGGTCTATGCGCATTTTGTAAGAATTCTTGAAAATAGAGATAAAGCCGTCTTCTAATACTGCCGCCAGTCCTCCTTTCTGGATGTGTTTCAGGATGCGGGGATTCTGCTCATTCATACTGAACAATGCTACTTTACAGGCGAGGTTACCTGCCATGGCATACACCAGGTCGTCGTCAGCGTTTAGTATGGCAAAGCCGTCGGCACAAACAGTTTTGGGAATAACTGCTTTAACCTGGGCCATATCTTCGAGCGTGTTAATGTCTTTCAGGCCCAGATGGTCTTCAGATACGTTCAGCACAATACCAATATCGCATTTCCTGAAGGCAAGGCCGGCGCGCACGATGCCACCCCTGGCGCACTCCAGCACGGCATAGTTTACAGTAGGGTCCTTTAGTACAAACTCGCTGCTAAACGAGCCGGTGGTATCGCCGGCTATAATCTTATTCTCTTGAATGTAGATGCCATCGGTTGTGGTAAAACCTACCTGGTAGCCTTTTTGCCGGAGCATGTGCGCAATAAGGCGGGTGGTGGTTGTTTTACCGTTGGTGCCTGTAACAGCTACAATAGGAATGCGGCTGGGGCTGCCATGCGGAAACAGCATATTTATTATAGGCTCCGCTACATTACGTGCCAGGCCTTCGGTAGGCGAAATATGCATGCGCAGACCGGGAGCCGCGTTAACCTCTATTACTGCACCTCGGGCTTCAGGCAGCGGAATGGCAATATCAGTGGTCATCACATCAATACCGCAAATGTCGAGCCCTATAATGCCGGCTATTCGCTCAGCCATCTGCACATTGTAAGGGTGCACCAGGTCGGTTACGTCGGTAGCAGTGCCTCCTGTACTTAAATTAGCTGTGTTTTTCAGGAAAAGGACCTGTCCGGCAGGCAATACCGATTTCAGGGTAAGGTCTTTATCTTTTAAGATGGAGCGTGTTAGTTTATCTATTTTAATATGTGTCAGAGCTTTTTCGTGCCCTATGCCGCGCCTGGGGTCCTGGTTCACCTGCTTTACCAGCTGCTGTATCGTAGAAACGCCATCTCCGGTTACCATGGCGGGTGTGCGTTTGGCAGCGGCTACAAACTTTCCGTTTATTACGAGCATTCTGTAATCGTCGCCAGCTATATATTGCTCTGCCATTACAGCCTCAGAAAAGCGTTGCGCCTCGGCCAGACCTTTTAAGGCTTCTTTCCAGGTTCTAAGGTTTATGCTGGCTCCTTTGCCCTGGTTGCCGTGCAGCGGCTTTAGTACAATCGGGTAATCCAGCTCTGCTATGGCGGCTTCTAAGTCGGTTGTGTTATACACGATCTTACCATGGGGTACTGGAATACCCGCCTCGTCCAGAATAACTTTTGTCTCGTTTTTATCGCCGGCACTTTCTACTGCAAAATAGGAGGTGTTGCTTGTGATGGCCGCCTGAATATGTTTTTGATAGATGCCATAACCAAGCTGAATAAGGTTTCGCTTTTGGTTGTTGATGTAGGGGATGTCTCTGCTGACAGCCTCCATAACAATAGCTTCGGTGCTGGGTCCGAAATATTCATCTTCCCTGATCTGGTGTAGCCGGGCTATGTCCTGCACAATGCTGACCCGTTGCCCCCTGGCCAGCGCTTCTGTTATCCGGACGGCTGCCTGTGCGGCGTAGGCTCCTGCCCGTTCCTGCTGATACGAGAAAACCACGAAATCTTCTCCGGGTGCAGGAGCAGGGTACCTGCGGCCATAGCCACAGTCCATGCCAGCCATGGTCTGCAGTTCGAGGGCAATATGCTGTACTACTTTGCTTAAAATAGTACCCTGGCGTACCAACCTGAAAAAACCTCCTTCGGTACCTTCTAAAGACCGGTGCTTATACATGCCAGGAAATAGTTTTTCCAGTTTGTCAGAGAAGCCGGGTATCTCGTTTGTGGTCAGCTCCTGCTGGTCTTCCATTTGCAGCTTCAGAACTATAATTTTGGGGTGCTTCACAGACCAGTAATTCGGACCGCGCATAATCCTTACTTCAACAATTTTCATATAGGTTATGTTAATAAAACAAATTTACCCGTTGCTTACTGTTTAGGTGGGCAAGGCAGGAAGTGCAGGAAAGATCTGATGTATCTGACCGAAAAAGTCTTATAGTAGTGCTTTACGAAAATCAGCCGGATTTGTAGAAACAGATACTTTAAATTTCTGAAATACTGGGCTGCGTATTTAACCTGATGTGCATAAATTACGGTGCTGGCCGTACGTGTAAAAACTGATTTTTTAAAATTTATAACATGTTGATACATAATTTGTTGCTGTATATGCAGAAGGTTGCATTTTATTTAAGGAACTGCCAATTTTTATGCATTGACACCTCAACCAGAAAGTAAACTCTGCGTTTAAACTAAATAACAAGTATTAGTTAAATTTTACATCAACTACGACAATGTCTAAACAGTATCAGCGTATTAACGAAGATGGTGGCTACGGCTACCATGACAATCCGTACGGTTTTGAAAGAAGTCAAAAGACAGGCGGCAACCAGGCAGATTTCTCAGGCCGGGTTGATGACAATATCCGTCATGCCTGGGAAGGTAATGCTGGTGATGAAAACCGTCGCAGACAGGACAACCAGCTGTCTGGATACTCTGATGTAGATAGGTTTAGCCGAGGTCGTTACAGTTCTCTACCTGATTACGGCGATTATGGCACTCCACCTGCTGATCATCAAGAAGCAACAGATTTCAGATCAGGACAGTTTTTTCATCGTCAGGAGTTCGGACAAACAAGAGGGCAGAGCGCGGGCAGCTCATACTCAGATAACAGTTATGGCCGCAACTTCATGGATGCCACTTACGGTTCATCAGCAGGGAGAGGCAGTGAGGCAGAGCGCAGAATTAGCGGAGCAGCCTTTACGGGTATAAACTACAGCGATCCGGCCAGGCAGGGCAGTTCCGGTTCTATGGGAGGCGGCAGCTTTGGCAGTGGTGGCGGTAGCTTTGGTGGCGGTATTTACAGTGAGACAGGTACTATGGGTACGCCCAGGCAGATGGGCAGTAGCAGAGGCTGGACACCAGACACTTACAGGCAGCAACGGCAGGAAGAAACACACCTCAGCGGTAGCCCCATGCGGTCAGGTATTTATGGTTCAGACTATAACGACGGCTCCGATTATGAGCTTACAACCTGGACAGGGCAAAGCCGCAGCTTTACGGATGGAGACTATGGCACCTCCGAAACAGAAGAACAAAAGGATCGCTTGCCAGATTACAAGCGCAGAGGCTGGAACAGCAGAAATTTGTAGTGAATGCTCCTGATGCACGCTAGTGGTACAGCCTGCTTAACAACTCTTAAATTGCTTATGAAGTTATAACTAACAAACCAAGGAATCTTAAACATAGCTGAAAACCTTACAGATTCTCATAGACAAACGGCCCGCCATAGTGTGGGCCTTTTGTCTATGAGAATCTGTAAGGTTTTGATTTTGTAAAGCCCACTAATCAGGTAGAACCTGGTTTTAAGTAAAAATTAGCTGTTTAACCCAGGTGCCTGTGCTAGCATATGGTTTGACCGATACATGTAATAAGCCAACTCTTTAGTAGGTATTACAGGTAAGGTAGCATCTAACTGCGTGGTATTAAATAAGTACTGAATTTGCTGATTTAACTGAATCAACAGGAAGTTAATATTATGCTCCTTCAGAATGTGCTGGTACAGAATTAAAAATTCTATGGCTTCGGTGGTTATGCTCTTCAACAAACTACAGTCAAGCCAAACTTCTTTTTGAGCCTTCCGGGCAATAATAGCCTGCAGAAGTGTAGATTTTAAAACAGAGAATGTTTTAGTTTCTAAGTCACCGGCCAGTTGAATATGAAATATATTATCTTCAGTTGTAATGGTTATTTTCATATGATAAAATCCTACTTCTACACTATGTCTATTCCTGAAATGTACGGGTACAGCAGATTTACTACTTCTGAATTTTAGGCCTTTAGAGTTAATTGTAAAGGAGATGCCTAAGAAGAACGGAGTGTAAAAATCAAAAAAATAGCCAATGACGAAAACAAATATAGTGTTAAGCACTTGATTAGCAAATACCTGGAAGCAGGTATTTTGGAAGAATTAAATAATTTTTTTTTAATTGGTTAATCAGGCTACTTGTGGTCCGGCAGCTTTATACTTAATAACAATAATGAGCCAATTTAAACCCCTTTTACAATAAGCCTAAATCTGATCTTGTTGCTATACTTAAAATCAATGTAGAAGCAGTTTGCTTACACCTAATTGTTATTTTTAGTTTAAATATGTAAAAGAAGATACTACTGAAGGAGGGAAGCACGGTTAAATGATAAGTCATGTTGAGTGACTCAAGTGAAAGACTTGCTGAGGCTTCAGTTTTAAAGTCTTTTTTTACCTAAAGAGCTTGCTGCCCGGCAGAATGCCTCAAAAAGGAAATTTGACTGCTACAAATATAGTTGACGATATATAAACATGGTATCTCCTTAAAATAACTTATTATTGTATCAAATTAAACTCGCTTTTAGTAGGAAGATGGACGAGGGCTTAATTTGAGAAAGATGGTGGAAGTTTGTCTTAAAGGATGAAGTACAATACGGTATTCTAACTTACCGTCGTTATAAAGTTTACCCACACCCAATCCATTATTTTTTTTATAATAATCTGATAAAAAACATATATTGGAATTGTTATAAGTTCAGAACAGACAATCATAACACAGGTAAAACTGACCCTAATTCATGTTAATAAGCTCTATCTGTGATTTGGGGTTAATACGCACCTAGGTGGGTGGCAAATACTTAAATTTAATTTTATTCGTCGAAATGTCTTCTCTGACAACTATATTTAAAAAATATTAGGTTTGAGCAGAAACTGCGCGGTGTTACAAAACGGCAATTTTATTTGATAATACTAATCTAACTACCACCTTAGGCTGCTTAGTCAGTAGTTGCCGTAACCTTGTTAACTTACAAATTTGTTATAAACTTAGAATTATTTAAAAAGGTTATTGAATAGGCTTCTTATGGTGCTCATTTAATTATTTTCTGAAAAACTAGTATATTTTTTTGTAATTTAAGATGGTGGTAACAATCTATAAATAATGTTGTCACATCAAAATCTATCAAACACACTTTGCACGAGTTCTATGATAAATGTTATTATTACAGATGATCATAAAATTATTCGCGATGGAATAATCGCCTTACTTCACAACGACCCTGCTATAACAGTAGTAGGAGAGGCTTCTAATGGCAAAGAACTAATTGAACTTTTAGATAGTGTTACTCCTGATGTCGTTTTACTTGACATAAACATGCCGGAACTGGATGGGTTTGAGACAACAAAATATTTAAAGCAACATTACCCAAACGTGAAAGTCCTGGTGCTTTCTATGCTCGATCATGAGAGCTATGTAAACAGGGTAATTGAACTAGGGGCTTCTGGCTATATTCTTAAAAACTCAGGCAAGGAAGAACTTTCTGCGGCTATCAGGCTCGTGTCCAGTGGGCACATCTACATCAGTTCTACAGTGGCATTAGACCTGCTGAAGAAAATAGGAAACCAGAATATGTTCAGCTCTGTGACTTGCCCCGATACAAAGGACAAAAAATACAAAGACATTTCGAAACGTGAGCTGGAAGTACTCACACTTATTGGAGAGGGTTATACCAATGCCGAAATAGCCGAAAGACTTTTCACAAGCAAGCGTACCATTGAAACGCACCGCCAGAACCTGCTCGAAAAAACTCAAACCAAAAACACGGCAACGCTAATAAAATATGCGCTTCAGAATAATATTATAAATTAACTGTAGTCGAAGGCACGAAAAAAGTGCGGCCCTCATTTCGGGAGCCGCACTTTTTTTGTGCTTCCGCAGGAAACGTCCTAAACCTGCTCCTTTTGCACCTGAGAAATTTTGTTTACCAGTTGTTCGTCGCTTAGTTCTGCCAGCCAATTATTCGGCACCTGCAGCCGTACTGTTTGGGCACCACCGCTAGGTGTACAAACCAATGTTACCATGTTGTCTGCGTCTCCAGCCTTGTCGGCAACTTCTTTGCCAAGTGCGGCATAAGCCTGCACACAAGTCCAGGTGGTATTTTCTGTATCTGTTACTTCTCTTTGCTCCATCCGTTTTTAGAAAATTATAGGCAAATTTATTTTTATCTGGCTGCCTGTTGTTGCTACTGCTGGCTTATACTGTTTTTTCGGCCAAAGGGATGTTTTTGAGTGTTTCAAGCAGGAAATGCCAGTACTTCTGCACAGAGCTTATCTGTACTGTTTCGTCTGGAGAGTGTGCCCCGCGAATATTCGGACCAAAAGAAATCATTTCCATATCCGGATAATTCGCACCGATGATACCGCATTCCAGACCGGCGTGGCAAGCATTTACGTGAGGTGCTTCTGCAAACAGGTCGCGGTACAAATCGCTCATCAGCTTTACGATGGTGGCTCCTGGTCGTGGAGTCCAGCCGGGGTAGGAGCCGGCGCGCTTTATGTTGGCTCCAAGCAATTCGAAGGTGGCCGCAATCGCAGAGGCAAGATCTTCTTTTTCAGAATCGACGGAGCTGCGGGTAAGGCATTGGATGGTATAGCTGCCTTCTTTTAGCAACACCCTGGCCACGTTGTTTGAGGTCTGTACCAGGTTCTGGATATCGGGGCTCATGCGGTAGATGCCGTTGGGACAAGCGTATACAGCTCGCAGAAAATTAGCCTGAAACGCAGGCGAAACCACCTCATTCGGAACGTCTACGGTCTGAAGCAGTAGCTCCAGCTTTGGGTCTGTGCTGCTATACTCTGCCTGCAGCACTGCCGTTTGCTCATCAATAAAGCCTTCGAAAGCACCTGCCTCACCTGCCGGAACAACAACTTCAGCAAAAGATTCTCTTGGGATGGCATTGCGAAGGCCACCGCCATCTACTGTGCAGAGGCGGAGGCTAAACTGCTTAGATGCCTGGTAGAGTAACCTGTTCATCAGTTTGTTGGCGTTACCACGACCTACGTGTATATCCATGCCTGAATGGCCGCCTGTTAGGCCCTTTACACTTACTTTAAAGGCTTTTGAACCAGCAGGAACAGGCGCCATGTCATAATTTCCGGATGCTGTTACGTCTACGCCACCGGCACAACCAATTGTCAGTTCCCGATCGTCTTCTGTATCCAGGTTCAGCATGATACTAGCCTGCAGTAGTCCGCCTTTCAGGGCTAAGGCTCCTGTCATGCCGGTTTCTTCATCAATAGTAAACAGCGCTTCTAAGGGTGGGTGTGCTATGTCGGTGGCCTCCAAAAGAGCCATTATGGTGGCTACACCTACTCCGTTGTCCGCTCCCAGCGTAGTTCCGTTAGCTTTCACCCAATCTCCGTCTACCAACATGTCTATACCCTGTGTCTGAAAATTGAAGGTAGTGTCGGCATTTTTCTGGTGTACCATGTCGAGGTGACTCTGCAGCACGATGGTTTGACGGTTCTCCATGCCGGCACTAGGCGGTTTCCTGATAATAATGTTACCTGCTTCGTCTTCAGTTGTGTCTAGGCCAAGGTTCTGACCAAACTCCTTTATAAATTTAATAACGCGCTCCTCTTGTTTAGATGGGCGAGGTACAGCGTTTAGGTCGGCAAAATTGTTCCAAAGTGCCTCAGGCTGAAGGCTTCTCACAGATGTAGTAGTTGTCATAGGTTACGAATTAAATATATGAGCTGCCTGCGCAGCAGAAACAAGCTAGCAAATATTTGAGCAGCATAAAAATAACGAACCAAATTTTACTGTCTGCAAGCTGCCTTATAGGCTGCGTCATAACTTATCGGAAATTGAAATTGTATCTCTCCTGGAAACAGGACACAAGTATCACGACACAAGACACAAGACTTTTTTTCTTTTGTATTTTTCGTAAAACTATTTCCAGGAAGTACTGTCGCTGTCTATATCTGTGGTTAACGTGCTCAACATAAGGTCTTAACAGCCGCAACTGCCTCTTGTTATAGAGTGCTGTGTTAGCTGCACCACAAGCTGCGTACAAGTAAGAGAGAGTTGCCTCTACTACAGTGTTAGCTTCCGAATTATTTAAATGAAAACAGCCTCCAAAAGGTTTTTTACAACTTTACCTTCAAGGGTTCGAGGTTGAGGAAGTAAGGCAAGAGTTGCTTGCGTACCAAAATTCTTTTAACTAGCAGAACAAACGCCGAAACACGTATGCTCACAATTTACCATAATACCCGTTGTAGCAAAAGCCGCCAGGCACTAGACCTCCTTCAGCAGGAAAACCGGGAGGTACAGGTAATCGAGTACCTGAAAACTCCTCCCACAGCAGCAGAACTTCAAAGCCTGGCGCAGAAGTTGCATCTGAAACCAGAGGACCTGGTGCGGAAGCAGGAAAAACTATTTAAAGAAAAGTTTGCAGGCAAAGTGTACACCGATGAGGAATGGGTGGCGATTTTGGTAGCCAACCCATCGCTTATCGAAAGACCTATAGTGGTAAAAGGAGATAAAGCCGTGATAGGAAGACCTCCGGAAAATGTGCTAGCGTTGCTGTAACTTCTGCATTATTCCTATGCTTCGACCAATCGGCAAAGTTTTGTCAAGAACATTCAAGCTTTTCCCTAACATTTTGCTGCTCCCTTTTAACAAGGCTGGTTAAGAAAAGTAATTATTCTAATGAAAATGCCCTTCCAAAAGAATTTAGGCCCTTTTTATCCAAGGGTCAGTTAGGCTATGAACCAGGTAGTGCAGAG
Source organism: Pontibacter qinzhouensis (assembly GCF_008017455.1). Lineage (GTDB taxonomy): Bacteria > Bacteroidota > Bacteroidia > Cytophagales > Hymenobacteraceae > Pontibacter > Pontibacter qinzhouensis. The sequence continues at coordinate 28,532 of NZ_VRTY01000015.1, forward strand.
GAGAACGTCTGAGAAACATTAAATGGTAGCAGCTACATGGGTGCGCTCTTTATCTGATTTAAGAGAGTGCCTGTGCAGCACACGCAGTAATATAAACAGACTGGTAAGCGTAAGTGCAATAGCTGCTAAAAAGGGAGCTTCGGGTAAATAAACAGGGGCGCTGCCAGAGGTGAAGAAGGCGAACAAATAACTCATCATGGGTGCTCCTATAAGAGCCGTGGCACTCGCCAGGCTGGCAATACCGCCTTGTAACTCACCTTGTTCGGTTTCAGGAACTTCGCTTGAAAGAATACTTTGAATGGCTGGCTCTGAAATACCACCCATGGCGTACGGCAGCAAAAAGGCAAACAACATCCAGGAGTCGGTGGCCAGGGCTAGTAGCAGGTAACCCAGGCTGTAAAGTCCTACTCCTATATAAGCTGTTTTTTTCAGACCTAACTTTGGTGCCACAAAACCGGTAAGCCAACCCTGAACAAAGGCAATAAGTAAACCCAGTAAACCAAATGAGTAGCCGATATGATTTTCGGCCCAGTTAAATTTTAAGGCTGTAAAATAAGCCCAGACGTTATGAAACACATGCACCGCAATGTAGGTGCAACATAACGAGCAGCATAAACCTACCACCAAAGGGTACTTCCGGAGGTGCAGCCAGGTCCCTAACGGGTTGGCTCTGCTCCAGCTAAAGGCGCTTCTCTTATGGACGGGCAACGATTCCGGAACCACAAAAGCAGTGTAGACCAGATTTAGGAGCGTAATGCCCAATGCCGCATAAAACGGTACCCGCAGCCCAACCTGACTCAGTTCGCCACCCAGCACCGGACCAACAGTAATACCAAGCCCAAAAGCTGCACCTAATAGCCCAAAGCGTTTAGCACGATCAGCCATGGAAGTTATGTCGGCGGTGTAGGCGGTAGCCATGTAAAACGTTGTATTGGTAGTGCCTGCCAGCAACCTCCCAATAAATAGCCACCCGATGCCAGAGGTAAAACTCATGAACAGGTAATCTGTTCCTATGCCAGCCAGCGACAGCAGCAGGATAGCCCGTCGGCCAAAGCGGTCGCTTAGTTTGCCCATGGTAGGGGCCAGCAGGAACTGAGTAAGCGAGAACGCAAACATGAGCCAGCCGCCATAAACCGACGCTTCGCTTAATGTGCAGCCTGTTATCTGGCTCAGCAGGCCCGGGAGAACCGGCAATACCATGCCAAGGCACAGAACATCTAAAAACAAGGTAGCCAGAACAAAACTCTGAGCCGCTTTGGGCATAAAAACCATAAAAGTTAATTAATGGCCTGAAAGTAAAACTTTTATAGCAAATCGCAACACTTCAGCAGTCAGAATAAGGTGTATAGCCAGTAGAAAAGGGTAAAACTACAACAGCCTGCCATTGGTTTAAGAAAGAACTAAACCAAAGGCAGGCTGTTTTGTTTACAGCAACAAGATCGCAAGGCAACTGTAGCCTTGTTTAGAACAGTTAATCGGGAGGTAATGCTGTTACTGATAGGCTTCTAATTCCTTCAAGCGTTGCTCAATGTTGGCCGCCCACTCAGCTTGTGCTTCATAATTAAGCCCATGACGTACCGATTTGTCGAACTTGTCCTGCTCGGCTTTCCAGGCAGCAAAGGCGGCTGTAACGGTAGGGCCTAGTTTCTGCTGCACGTTGTCGCAGGAGCTGCCAAGAGCTTGCAGTTGCTGGCGAAGCAGGCGCGCATGCACCTCCGTCAGGTCGAAATGAAGCTGCTCGTGGTACAGCAGCTTTTCAGATTTCTTGTTTTTAGACCACGACTGCGTAGGCAGAAAAACGCAGGATACCTGGAACTCCAGTTGGTTGTTCCGGCACTTGGCATCCAGGGCTAGGTTTGCAGCAGTTAAGGCGTGGTGTGGGTTCTCAGTGTCAGGGTCTCCTTTAAAATCTTCCCAACTCAGCTTTCTACTGGGAGACCAGGAAAGTTTTTCGCTTTTTGCACTATTGTCTTCCTCCACTGCTGGCATAGCAGGAGTAAAAGGAACGGTGGCTGGTGCAAAGAATCCTGTAACAAAAGATAAGAGTAGCGTGATAATAAACATTGGCTAAAAGTAAAATTATCGTCATTACAGGGGCAACAAGGGCTATTTTAGAAAGGTTGCATTTTTTTTAATTTATTTTTGAAGCAGTTGAATCGTCTGTTTATTGAACCGCCAGAAGAGCAAAACAGCAGCTACAGAAAGTCCTATCAGTAGCCCGGCCCAGATTCCGTTTACACCAACTCCAAGCTTAAAACAGAGCAAATATCCTAATGGAAGTCCAATTATCCAGTAGGCAACAAACGACACAAGACTCGGAATTCTGACATCTTCCAGGCCTCGTAAAGTACCTAAGCCAACCACCTGTACTCCATCCGAAATCTGGAAAAGAGCAGCGATAATCAGGAGCTGCGAGGCAATCGCGATTACCGCCGGATCATCGATGTATAGCATCGGAATGAGCCGGTTAAAAGTCACCATAAGCAGGCCGCTGCCGATCATAAACACAATGGCCATTAAAAAACTGCTGAAGCCTGCCATGCGCATAGCTCTTATGTTACCCAGGCCTTTCTGGTTTCCTACCCGAATGGTGGCAGCTGCTGCTATGCCGCTGGCCATCATATACGATACAGAGGCTATGTTAATAGCAATCTGGTGCGCCGCCAGTTCACTTGCCCCGATCCACCCGATCATGATAGCAGAGAAACTGAACGCGCCCACCTCGAACAGCATTTGCAGCGAAATTGGTAGCCCCAGTTTAAAGATGCGCGACATATGGATGAGCGACAGGTGGCGCAGGTTCAGGTAATGGCGGTACATAGCAAATCGTTTGGCGTAGAGCACGTAACCACCCATCAGGAGGGCCATGATGATGCGCGAGATAAAAGTAGCCCAACCAGCCCCCACCAGTCCCATAGCCGGGAAACCGAGTTTCCCATAAATTAAGATATAATTAAAGACGATGTTGAGGCTGTTAGCGACAACTGAAATATACATGGCCTGTTTTGTAAGCGAAAGCCCTTCGGTAAACTGCCGGAACGCCTGAAATACCATGAGCGGCACCATAGAGTAGAACAGAATCCGGATGTAAGGAATGGCCAGCTCCACCACAGCCTCGGGCTGGTTCAGCAGGCTAAGGCCCGGCGACAGGAAATAGCCCGCCACCATCACCAGCAGGCCGAGCAGCACATTAGAAACAAGCCCGTTCAGTAACCACAGCGAGATGCGGGTAGGATTGCCACGGCCATCGGCAGAGGCAATTAAAGGAGTGATGCTCATCGAGACGCCGATGCCAAACATCATCATCACGACAAATACACTATTGCCCAGTGAGGCGGCTGCCAGTGGCAGGGTGCCAATTTGACCCACCATCAGGCTATCGAAAACACTTACCATAATGTGCCCCAGCTGACTGAGAACAACAGGGTAAGCAAGCAGGAAATTTTTAGCGAAATGTTCTTTATATTCTTCTGATCTCATACCAGCGGCTCATTTTAGGCCCGCAAAAGTACGCTTTTTAAATTTGATAAAGTTAGATATGCAGAAATTTGAAATCAGGAACAGGTAGTGGCGTGTTATCAATTTGTAACTACAGCTATTTGTAGCGTTCCTCTTACAAATAGCTGTAGTTGCTGTGTTCAACCCTTGGCATAATTTTGCCCTTTTTTCTTTTGAAGGTCATTTTCATTAGCAGAATTAGAACTTCCCCGACAAATTAAGCTTATTGCACCACCAGTCCTTCCAGCGCCTCTTTTAAACGTATGAGCGCCTCTTGCAGCGTTTCTTTCTCTACGGCGAAAGAGAGGCGGGCATGGCCCGATGCTCCAAAGTTTTCGCCGGCATAGAGCTGTAGCGCCACTTCATCCTTCAGGTACTGGCACAAATCCTGGCTGCTGGTTAAGGTAGTGCCTTGTGGCGTAGTTCCGGGTAGGTAATAGCTGAAGTCGGGGAAAAAATAGTAAGCTCCCTCCGGATAGAAATATGGCAGGTGCGGAATGTCATGTAATACGGCTGCCGTAAGGCGGCGGTTTTCCTGCAGTACCTCCAGCATGGGTTTCAGCACCTCCGTGCGTTGTTGCAGCATAGAGGCGGCTCCTTTTTGCAAAAAATTGCTAACGCCGGCCAGAGTAGCCCCCTGAAACCGGGTGCACCTGCTAACAAGTTCTGTTGGCCCTACCATAAAGCCGAGCCGCCAATCGGTCATGGCAAACGACTTGGAGAAACCGTTTACGACAACTATTTCCTGGCCCGCCCCTTCGCAGGAAAGGATACTAGTAAAAGCCCCGTTGTAAGTAATAAAGTCATAAATCTCATCAGCTATAATGGTTAAGTCAGGAAAATCGCGGGTAACCGAAAGTATGCCTTCCAGTTCCTGCTTTGTATAGATACGGCCGGTTGGGTTGCAGGGGTTTGTGAGCAAAAGTATGCGGCTGTGCTCGTTTAATTTTTTTCGTAGATCCGCCGAATCGAGGCGGTAACCTGTGCTGGCAGCTGTAGGCAGCTCCACTAGTTTACCTTTACCGTAAGCCATTAACTCCCTGAAGCCACCCCAGGCAGGAGTGGGAATCACCAGTTCATCGGAGTCGTGCTGCAGCAACGTGGTAAATAGATAAAATAGGGCTTGCTTGCTGCCAGGCGTTACCAGCACCTGCTCTGGCGCAATGGCAATGCCGTCAGCTTGGTAGCGTTGGGCAATGGCTTCTCGCAGTTCTGGTATACCCTCTGCGGTGCCATGGCCAGTTGCACCGGCCTCCAGTGCTGCTATGGCAGTGGCTATGGCAGGAGCAGGACTACGGAAGTAGCTTGCTCCTGAGGCTAAATTAATATCGGTCATAGGTCTACTTTACGGCGAAAAGGATATCAGCAAAATACTGGTTTTTGTCCAGAAAAACAGTCTCGATGCTGAAGTTTGTGGCTTTGCCCATTTCCTGCGCCTGCTCAAGCGAGTATTTATGGGAGTTTTCGGTATGAATGGTTTCCCAGGCGGTAAACGAGAACATTTTGCCAATAGCCTCTATCCAGACCTCCTGCCGTTTCCTGCTGACCAGGTAGCTGCGCATAACCCCGGCCTGCGGGTCGTAGGTGGCGTAGTGGCTAAAGCAGTTTAGGTCGAAGTTACCGCCCAGTTCCTCGTTTATGCGCCGCAGCAGGTTCAGGTTAAAAGCGGCTGTTACTCCTGTTTTGTCGTCGTAGGCATCCAGAATGGTGTTGGGGTCTTTGCGCAGGTCCATGCCCATCAGCAGTTTGTCGCCGGAGCCGAGGTAGCTCCTCACAATTTTGAGGAAGGCCATGCTTTCATCAGAAGTGAAATTGCCGATGTTGGAGCCCAGGAACAGTACCACCTTCCGCTCCGATTTATGCTCCTGCAGCCATTCAAGCGCCTGAATATACTCGCCAACCACCGCCTGCACCGGCACATCGGGCAGTTCGTGGTGCAGGCGCTCGGTCAGTTCCTGCATGGCGTGCCCCGAAATATCTACCGGCACATAATCGAACTGCTGCTTTTGCTTGTGCAGCTCCCGCAGCAGAATCTTGGTTTTAAGGGCGTCGCCTGCGCCAAGGTCTATTAAATGGAAAAAGCCTTCGGCCGCTACCTCTGCTGCAATAGCCTCTTTCTGGTCGGTGAGCACCTCGAACTCGCTTCGGGTAAGGTAGTACTCCGGCAGCGCCATAATATCCTGAAAAAGCTGGCTGCCCCGGCTGTCGTAGAAGTACCGCGACGAGAGTGTTTTATTTTTTTTGCTGAGGCCGGCCTCCACATCTTTGGCGAAAGCAGCTTTCGAAACGCTTCCGTCAGGTTCTTTGTGTAATTCTACGAGTGGCAATTTGTTGGGTGTTGAGGTTAGTGTTTTCATACGTTTTAATAAGCCAGCCTTATTCCGTTGTATTGCCAGCGTTTGTCAGGGTGAAAGAAGTTTCGGTAAGTAGTGCGTATATGGCTTTGCGGTGTGGCGCAGGAGCCACCGCGCAGCACCATTTGGTTCAGCATAAATTTGCCGTTGTACTCGCCCAGCGCACCGGGAGCTTTCGAAAAACCGGGGTATGGGTGGTAGGCGCTATAGGTCCATTCCCACACATCGCCATAGAGCTGCTGCAGACCCGAAGCGCCAGGTGTGGCAGCAGCCGGCTCCAGCAACTCCGATTCCATAAAATTACCTTTGCTGGGAGCATAAAGTTGCGAGGCTGCCTCCCATTCGAACTCGGTAAGTAAACGTTTACCGGCCCAGGTGGCGTATGCGTTGGCTTCGTAAAAGCTGAGGTGGCATACCGGCTGGTGCGGGTCCAGTGGCTCCAGCCCGTGCATGCTAAACCGTTGCCACTCGCCATCTTGCTCCAGCCAGTACAGCGGAGCTTTTAGCCCGGCAGCTTTTATAAGGGCCAGGCCTTCATCCAGCCAGTGCCTGAAATCGGTGTAGCCCCCATCTTGTATAAAGGCCAGGTACTCACCGTTGGTCACGAGCCTGTTCATGACTTGTACATCCTGCAACAGCACCTCGTGCACACCCTGTTCGTTATCGAAACTAAAGCCGCTGCCCTGGTGGCCAATGCTGTAAATGCCGCCCGGAACTTCCAGAAATTCGGCTGCCACAGCAGTTGTATGGGGTGCCTTGGTAGGTGCTGCCTGGTAGGCCGGTACAAGCGGGTTGGTGCTGAGGATGTATTTTATATCGGTAATAAGCAGCTCCTGGTGCTGTTGCTCGTGCTGCAGGCCAAGTTCCAGCAAGGGCATTATGGCTGCAGCCTTATCATCGTCGAGCTGCTGTAGGAGTTGGCTTATATGTTCATCTACGTGCTGACGGTAGGCATAAATGTCGCGGAGGGGCGGACGGGTAAGGGTGCTGCGGGCATCGCGCTGCACGCGGTTACCAACCGTGTTGTAGTAGGAGTTAAACAGAAAGCCGTAGTTGGCATGAAACAGTTTATAACCCGGCAGGTGCGGCTGCAGCACAAAGGTCTCGAAAAACCAGGTGGTGTGGGCCATGTGCCATTTCGGCGGACTAACATCTATAATAGGCTGCACAACAGTATCTTCTGCTTCGAGGGGGGCACAGATTTTTTCGGTGCGTGCCCTTATTTCCTGGAAGCGCTGCAAGCTTACTGTTGGTGCTGTGGCGGTGATGGTGCTCATGTGTTTATCGCTGAAAAAATGATTTTGATGTTATGGATGACGATTTAACTTATTGGAAATCAAAATTTTATTTTAGCAGGATTAAGAATAAATCCTGAGTCCTTCGTCCTATAAGTCTTGTGTCCTATAACATTTGGTAGTAAAATTTCAAATTCCGAAAAGTTAAGTCTCAGTATATCAGGACTGGCAACTGCTGTACAACCAGGCGTACGACACATTCTTTGTTGATTATTTAAATAAAAATGGCCTTCAGAAGCTTTTACTAGCTTTTTTAGTCAAGGGGCGTGCTGCTATGAAGGCTACTTAAACTAAGTGGAGTAACTGCCTGCCGCGGCTCCTTTTTATGGTTTACACTGTCCATTCAGGCTTATTTTCTTAAATTCATTGTTTACTTTATACAGATGTTTTTAGTTTTACAGAAGCCAGTCAATTCATCAATTCTTTGCCTGTTTGTCAGGCTGCTGATTTATTTCATTATCTGTTGCTAACTTTTCTGCTATGCGCTACCACCTGCACCTTTTGCCTCACACCCTGCTTTTTAAGTTCGATGCCCGTACCTCGCGCGGAGCCATTGCCGAACATAAAGTTTATTACCTGGTGCTATCGGAGCAAAACCGACCCGAAAAACAAGGCATTGGTGAGTGTGCTCCCTTAGCTGGCTTAAGCGTAGATGCAACCCCTGATCTGGAGGCGAAGCTGGAGCAACTCTGTAGGCAGGTGAACAGTGGTGCCGTAGCACTTACCGGTAACGAGGAATTTTTAGATACCGAAGGCCTGGCCCTTGCCGGCTGGCCAGCCATACGTTTTGCCCTCGAAACCGCCTGGCTGGATCTGCAGCATGGCGGTAACAGAATTATTTTCAGAAATGCTTTTTCGGAAGGGCAGCAAGGCATCGCTATAAACGGCCTGATCTGGATGGGCGACAAGGCTTTTATGCAGGATCAGATAAAGAAAAAGCTGAAGGAGGGCTACACTTGTCTAAAGCTTAAAATCGGCAGCCTCGACTTTGCTACCGAACTAGAGATTCTGGAAAGCATCCGAAGTACTGCCAGTGCCGCTGAACTGACCATACGGGTAGATGCTAATGGCGCCTTTAAACCGGAAGAAGCCTTCCGGAAACTGGAGCGGCTGGCACGGTACGAGCTACATTCTATCGAGCAACCCATACGGCAGCAACAGCCGGAGCAAATGGCCCAGCTTTGTGCCTACACTCCAGTTCCTATTGCCTTAGATGAAGAACTGATCGGAGTGGAGCAGCCGGAGGAAAAAGCCCGCTTACTTGATGTTATAAAGCCACAGTATATTATTCTGAAGCCTACGCTGGTGGGTGGTTTGCAGGCAAGTGCCAACTGGATTTCGCTGGCAGAGGGCAGGGGCATTGGCTGGTGGGTAACGTCGGCCCTGGAATCGAACATCGGGCTGAATTCAGTTAGCCAGTTCACCGCAACTTATACTACTACCATGCCGCAGGGCCTCGGTACCGGGCAGCTATACCATAACAACCTGGCCTCACCGCTCACCATAAAACAGGGCTTTTTGTGGTACGACCAGCAGCAGGAGTGGGGCAATGTGCCATCAGCATAACATCATGGCTTTAAAATTTTAAGCCAGACCCTTGGCGGTTTTCTGAGGTAAACTCTTTTGGAGAAGCATTTTATTCAAATAATTAACCCGGACCAGAAGCAATTGGCTACTAACGCAAAAAGGTCCGCCATGTTAAGTGGCGGACCTTTTGAGATTTGTAAGCTAACACCAGTTGTTATGTGGTGAAGCAACAGTTATTCTACTTTTCTGAATTTGTAGGTCCAGGTGCCTCTGCGGGAGGTAATGTAGGTGTCGTCTTTTTTATAGCTGGCATAGCGCACTACCTTCTCCCACACCATATCGGTTGCTGTGAGCGATTTAATTTCGAAAACATCCTGGTTGTTCTGAGAGTCGGAAATAACGATGTAGCGGGTGCCACTGGAGTCTGGCAAAGCATAGTTAACAGTTGCTTCCTGGCCAGATACAGAGTGTACCATTTTCATGTTCGGCTTGTTAAACGAATGTTTTACTACAGCGCGCGAGGTGTCGGTGTGGGCCACTTTGTCCTGGCCATCAATAAATACAGCTACTGTTTCAAAGTTTTCCCAGTTGCCTTTCAACTCCAGGTCGAGGGGTGTTTCTACAAATGGTTCAGCTTCGTCGTCTTTACAGGAAGTGAATGTAACAAGCATGACTAATATCGGGAGTAATAATAGTTTTCTCATGTTAGTGTTGTTTTTAATTTTAAATAATAATTGCATTATATTAATAGTGATTAAAAGGGTGTGGCCTGATTTACAGGAGTAGGTGCCTGATTAGATGCACAACTACAAAAATTAGGATGTGCAACTTGTGTTTTTATTTATCGATTAATTTCTAAACGACTCCTTTTACGCTATCGCCTGCTAAAGGATTCAATATTTAAAATAAAAGATTTTTGAATACTTGAAATGCCTGATTAGAAGCCATTTTAAAACTTTGACTGGTGCCACTCCAGCCGAAATATGAAAATAACCGCGGCGCGGAAGCTTTTTTTTTTACTACACGCTGCCTGATTATAAACAGATAACCGGATTGTAACATTTGAGGATGGGACTTGTACGATTACTGGCTTGTTGAACTGATGATTGCCTAACTGCTGTACCTGAAAAGTAACCAACTACAGGTGTAGTGAATGCTGGGGGAAAGTCTGGTAGAAATAAGATGCTGCAGCTACGCAAGCAGCCAGCTGCAGAGGTTGTTTAACAGGAACAAAATAACAGACCCTTGACCTATAATTAATGAAAAAGCTTGGGAAGGCTATTTTCATCAGAATAATTTTATGGTATAATAACAGATGGAGGCGTATAAGTATAGTACTATACTAATTTACACCGCTGGTTTAGGCGCAGCAGTAACTAATGGGGCCATTGTTTTCAACCTGCGAAAGTATGAAAGCAGGTGGTTTAAGTAAGTTGAAAACTTGCTGTTATACCAAACCACAAGTTGCGCTTCGCTAAACATGCGGCAGGAATTTACTCCTTATAAATATACTCATGCCTCTTCAAGTCTAAAACACTCAAATAATTTTAAAACATACCTCCTTTAACTATTGGTGGCATGCGGACTTAATGCGTTAGTAAGGAGGTATGTTTCTTAGAAGCTAAACAAGCTGACCCTAAACCGAAGCAGCTTGTCGTTACTTACTCGGTTTCATCATCGGCACTTGGGCCGTAGCTGCCTGGAATCGGGATGTCGAGCAGGCGAAGGTAAACGCCTAACTGCGCCCGATGATGGATGATTTGCGATATAGCCATCCGGATAACGGCACCTTTTGAGCCTTTGTACATAACCTGGCCACCCTCCAGCATTTGCCACTCCTCTGCCAGTTGGTCCTCGTGTGCCTTTTGGAGGTGTTCCTTGCCGCCTTCTAAGGAGCGTTGAAAAAAGTCCATTAGTTCTGCTTTAGAGTTTATCACCTGTGGCTCGTAAGGGTTGTTATCGAAATTGAGTTCGCTGGTGTTAAAGGTCATGCCGATCCAGCCTGGCAGCTCGGCCACGTGCGCTGCCAGGCGCCGCAGCGTCATGCTCTTGGGGTGTGGCTGCCAATCGAGTTTGTCTGTGGGCACACGTTCCAGCATTTTTCGGGTGGTGTGCGACTCTTGCTCCAGCTCCTGCGCAAAAACTTCTAACATATTCATAGTTTTATTTTTTGTTGATGCTACAAAGAAAACTGCCACTAGTGACAACCCTATGGCAGTAAGATTTTCGGTCATCGAAATAAATTTTTTATGCAGAAATGGAAGGATTACCGGAAAAGGATTCAGGTTTAGCCCATACATGTTAAAATTTTATAATAACATGGTAATAACCTAGAGCAGCCGCAGCCAGAAATTAGTTTTCTTTGGATAAACAAACAATTGTTTGTAACTAGTTTGCAGCTAAAACCGGATTAACTTTGTTTTGCTTACTTTGCAGCAACATAAGCTTTGTAAAAAGCAGCAGCCTCAGAAACTGTGGCAGGTTAGGTAAGCTTTACGCTGTTAGTGCCGCTTAACCGGTTAAAAAAACATCTGCGACCATAATTATCGACTTAAAACATGAGTAGTTCCGCACCAAAGGCTTCCCTGTTCAGAGCAGGCACCACCTGGCCTTTTATTTTGATTACGAGCCTCTTTTTTCTATGGGGACTGGCCAACAACATGACCGATACCTTGCTGGCAGCCTTTAAGCGAATCATGAGCATGTCCGATTTCCAGACAGCCTGGATTCAGTATGCCTTTTATGGGGCTTACTTTTTCCTTGCCTTGCCTGCTGCCATCATTATTAAGAAATTTACTTACAAAACCGGTGTACTGCTCGGCTTGGGGCTCTTTATTCTGGGGTCGCTGCTGTTTTATCCGGCCAGTATTACCATGGTGTTTGGGCATTTCCTGGCGGCGCTTTTTGTGCTGGCTGGCGGGCTTTCTATTCTGGAAACAGCTGCCAACCCCTATATTGTGGCGCTTGGGCCCGAAGAGTCTGGCACGCGGCGGCTTAACCTGGCGCAGGCTTTTAACCCGATTGGTTCCATTATCGGGGTTTTACTGAGCAAGGTTTTTATCTTGTCGCAGCTCAACCTCTCTAGCGCGGAGGAGCGAAGCGCCATGAGCGAGGCGGAACTGGCTGCCGTTCAATCAGAAGAACTGACGGCTGTGATGGGGCCTTATGTAGGAGTGGCTCTTTTTCTGATGCTGCTTTGGCTTGTACTAAAGTTTACTAAAATGCCCAAAGCCTCTGATAGCGGGCCAGACCTCGAGCTTGCCTCCACTTTTAAGCGGCTTACTAAATTGCCGCATTACGTGTGGGCCGTGGTGGCACAGTTCTTTTATGTGGGTGCCCAGATTTGTGTCTGGTCTTTCACGATCAGGTATGTGATGCAGGAACTTAACCTCAACGAAGACAGCGCTTCTAACTACTATTTAGGTGCGCTAGTGTTGTTTATGGTATCCAGGTTTATATTTTCGGCCCTGATGAGCTTTATAAAGCCTGCCACGCTACTCATGATAACGGGATTGGCTGCGGCCGTCTGCACACTGCTTGTGGTTGTTGGCAGCGGCTACCTCGGAGTGTATGCCCTTGTCGGAATTTCAGGTTGTATGTCGCTTATGTTTCCTACTATTTATGGTTTGGGCATCAGAGGGTTAGGGAAAGATACCAAAGTTGGAGGCTCTGGATTGATTATGGCTATTTTAGGAGGTGCAGTAGTTACAGGTATTCAAAGTATTGTGTCTGACATGACCGGTAGTATTGGGCTCTCCTTTATAGTGCCCATGATTTGCTTCCTGGTAATTGTGGTGTATGCCATTATTGCCGGCAAGCACGAGGAGGCCCTAAACAAACGCCTGCGCGGTGCCGGAGCGGCAGGATCACCATCGCCTCAGTTTAATACAGTAAAGTAGCACGCCTAAAACGAAGCATTTAAATTCAAAGTAACTTATATTCTTATGTTTGAATTAACAGATAAAGTAGCCCTTGTAACAGGTGCAGGTAGTGGCATCGGGAAGGCCGTTGCCCTAACTTTTGCTAAACAAGGAGCCCAAGTACAAGTGCTGGACCTGAACCAGGAGCAGGCCCTGCAAACCGTTTCAGAAATTGAACATGCTGGCGGCAAAGCAACGGCACATGTTTGCGATGTAACCAACCATCAGCAGGTAATACAAGTGTTCGAGAGCATCGGTACGATCAACATTCTGGTGAATAGCGCCGGTATTTCGCATATCGGCCGTGTGGATACAACTTCGGAGCAGGATTTTGACCGGGTGTACCAGGTTAACGTGAAGGGCGTGTATAACTGCCTGTTTGCTGCCATCCCGGTTATGCGGGCAAATGGGGGAGGCGCTATTCTGAATATGGGTTCTATTGCGGCCGTTATCGGTTTACCCGACCGTTTTGCCTACTCCATGAGCAAAGGTGCGGTGCAGGCCATGACCATGTCGGTGGCCAAAGATTATATACACGACAACATCCGGTGCAACAGCATTTCGCCGGCCCGCGTGCATACCCCGTTTGTAGATGGTTTCCTGGCCAAGAACTACCCGGGGCAGGAGCAGGAAATGTTCGACAAGCTGTCTAAAACCCAGCCAATAGGCAGAATGGCCAAGCCAGACGAAATCTCGAAGCTGATCCTCTACCTCTGCTCCGACGAAGCCTCCTTTATTACCGGCAACGATTACCCGATTGATGGGGGCTTTATTAAACTTAATAACTAAGCTCCAACCCTTGGACTAAAAATACAAAAAGCCCTTCTGAAGGGCTTTTTCATTCAAATAATTTGAACAGACAGAGAATTATTTGGCGCCTTGCTCTAAATTACAACAAGAACAAAGTAACTTTACCATAAAATAAGATATTCACTAATAAACATAAAAGAGCCGGGCTAGCTGGTGCGGCACACGATCTACTATGAAACTTATTCGATACGGAGAACCAAATCAGGAAAAGACTGGCGTTTTAATAGACGATGTAGCTTACGACACTTCTGCTTTTGGTGAAGATTATAATGAGCGCTTTTTCGAGAACGACGGCCTGAACCGCTTAAGAGAGTTCGTGAAAAAGAACGAAGGCAACCTGGAGCGCATACCGGAAGGAAGCCGCCTGTCCAGCCCGTTTGCGCGGCCTTCTAAAATAGTGTGTATTGGTTTGAACTATGCCGACCATGCCCGCGAAACCAACGCCAAAGTGCCGACTGAGCCGGTGCTGTTTTTTAAGTCGACAACCGCGCTGGTTGGCCCTAACGATGATGTGGTAATTCCTAAGAACTCCGTTAAAACCGACTGGGAAGTGGAACTGGCCTTTGTAATTGGCAAGAAAGCCAGCTACGTAAGCGAAGAAGAAGCGATGGACTATGTGGCCGGTTACTGCCTGCACAACGATGTGTCGGAGCGGGAGTTCCAGCTCGAGCGCGGTGGCACCTGGGACAAAGGCAAAGGCTGCGATACGTTTGCTCCTATGGGGCCGTTTCTGGCAACTAAAGACGAGATCGCCGATATCGATAACCTGCGCCTGTGGCTCAAAGTAAATGGTGTGATGATGCAGGATGGCAACACCTCGAACTTCATCTTTAAAATACCGCACCTGGTATCGTACCTGAGCCAGTTTATGACCCTGCTGCCCGGCGATGTGGTTTCTACAGGCACTCCGGCTGGCGTAGGTTTAGGTTTTGACCCGCCGGTGTACCTGAAGCCAGGCGATGAAATGGAGTTGGGTATTGAAGGCCTCGGTACGTCGAAGCAATATGTGAAAGCGTATGCCAAAAATTGATTCGCACCAGCATTTCTGGAAATATGACCCGGTTCGCGATAGCTGGATAAACGACGACATGTCTCGGATTCAGCGTGATTTTCTGCCCGAAGACCTGCAGCCGGTATTGGAGCGCAACGGTTTCGAGGGCTGCGTATTGGTGCAGTCGGCACAGCCGGAGTTCGAAAACGATTTTCTGCTGGAGCAGGCGGCAAAGCACTCCTTTATAAAAGGCGTAGTAGGCTGGGTCGATTTTTTTGCTGAGGACCTGGAGGAACGACTCCAGAACTATAGCAAGTTTGATAAGCTGAAAGGGTTCAGGTATATTCTGCAGGGAGCCGAAGACCGGGCCCTGATGCTGACACCAGAGTTCCGGAAAGGCATCAGCAAACTGCAGCAGTTTGGCTACACCTACGATGTGCTGATTTTCCCGGATCAGTTGGGGTATACACAAGAGTTTGTGGCGGAGTTTCCGGAGCAGCCTTTCGTAATAGACCACATGGCCAAGCCTTACATCAAAGACCAAAAAGTTGATAGCTGGAAAAAGGATATGCAGGCGGTGGCAGCGCACCAACATGTGTATTGCAAAATATCGGGCATAGTAACCGAGGCAGATTGGCATAACTGGAAAAAAGAAGATTTCCGGCCTTACCTCGATACCGTAGTTGAGGCCTTCGGCACGAACCGGATTATGTATGGTTCTGATTGGCCGGTGTGCCTGGTGGCAGGTGCTTACGAAGAAATGCTCGGCATTGTGCAAGACTACTTTTCTGCTTTCAGCGAGCAGGAGCAGGCTGCCTTTTTCGGAGGAAATGCTGCTTCTTTTTACAAGCTGAACTAAACAATACCTGCCTGACTATTGAAGGCAATTCAAATAAAGAATACGTGTTTCATGAGAACATTAGTTTGTACCACTCCGAAGCAATTCGATTACGCTACCGGAGAACAACCTGCTTTAACCCCAGGTCATGCCATCATCAAGATCAGGCGCATTGGTATCTGCGGAACCGACCTGCACGCCTACGAGGGCACACAACCATTTTTTGAGTACCCGCGCATTCTGGGCCACGAACTGGCTGGCGAGCTTGTCGATTTTGATGATGCCCCCGGTTTTGAAAAAGGAGAGGCTGTAACCTTTATTCCTTATTTTAACTGCGGGACCTGTGTCGCTTGCCGGGCAGGAAAACCAAACTGCTGCACGCACATGAAAGTATGCGGTGTGCACGTGCATGGCGGTATGGTGGAATACCTGTCGGTGCCTTCTTATGCTCTGGTGCACGGCGAAGGCCTCAGTTTTGACGAGCTGGCACTCGTGGAGCCCTTAGCCATAGGTGCGCATGGTGTAAGAAGAGCCGGCGTGCGGCCTGGTGAGTTTGTGCTGGTGATAGGAGCGGGCCCCATCGGGCTTGGTATTATGGAGTTTGCCCGCATAGCTGGTGCCCAGGTTATCGCCATGGATATTAACGACTCGCGCCTCACCTTCTGTAAAGAGAAGCTCAAGGTGCAGCATATTGTGAACGCACTCTCCCCGGACGTGACGGAGCAGCTGCAGCAAATCACGAACGGCGACATGCCGACTGTGGTAATTGATGCAACCGGAAGTCAGCGTGCCATTAACAATGCATTCCAGTACATGGCGCACGGCGCCCGCTACGTTATGGTGGGGCTGCAGAAGGGGGAGGTAAGCTTCAGCCATCCGGAGTTCCATAAGCGGGAGTCTACGCTCATGAGCAGCCGCAACGCCACACGCGAGGATTTTGAGCACGTGGTGGCCTCCATGAAGAAAGGATTAGTGGAACCTACTACTTACATTACACACCGGGTTCAGTTTGAGCAGGTGAAGGAGGAGTTCGCTGGCTGGTTAGACCCTGCAAACGGTGTTATTAAAGCCATGGTAGAACTGGATTAACTTCAACCCTTGACACCAAAAGGTTGAATTCGCCTTCTGAAGCCCATTTTAATTAGCATAATTTAAAAGCCCCGGTTAAACAACTTGTTTCGCCGGGGCTTTTTTTGCTCTTCTTAAAATAGCTTTCTGTCTGGATTAATCCTCCACGTTAAGCGCCTTCTTCGTCTTTACCTATAAGTTCTCTTTAACAACTAATACCTTAATTATGCTTCACAAACTCCACTATCAGGGGAGAGGGCACGGGGCAGAGTGGGAAAAACTAGCTTATGATTCGTTTAACTCAAATTATTTAAATGAATAGACCCTCCAGAAGGAATTCTGTTAAAATGTTGTCAAGGGTTCCCAGCCGCATGTCTGTATGAAAAATAGTTGATCAGCATTAATGCTTATCGTGCCGCTGAAGCTTAAAGGTAGCAGAAGCTATAGCAGGTATGTAACAAGGCGTATCTAGTTGAAAAATTATGTTAAGCAGCTTGCGGTGGTGCCATTTGTAGTAGATCTTGATTATAACTTAAGTTTTGCGATACGCTTTATTTAGATGCACGTACCATTCAACCAAACTATATTTGCCAGTATTTGTGATTAGCTTCTGTAAACTAAGTTTACCACAACAGATTGCAGCAACAATAGCAGTTTTTATTTTCGAACTTCATTGTCTTCTCCTACAGCTGTTTATATGCAAGAAAAGCAGGCACTTATCATTTAATCTAAGCTTAGAAAGGCCTCTTTACTGCCAGCTCTGAAGTATTGGGGCCTTTTCGTAATTATTAACGGATTACTTCTTATTAGAATAACTTAAATAGTGTTGCAGAAAAAAAATTGTTGCAATCGGTTGCAATTATAAAATATTATTATCAAGTTTATGTCGGCTTACAAACAAATGTTTGTTTAAGGGCTTTTCTGGTGCTGCTTCTATACCCTATGCATTATTTAGATCCATACTTCTTACACGTTTCTTCTCCTGGCTATGAGCAGGTTAGGCAGAACAATCAACGTTGGGCGGAGAGGAAGAGAATGCAACGTGTATCTGGCAAGCCTGTTAGCTACTTTTATATGCTTATTTGTAAGAACGCATTTACTCCGGAACAGCAGTGGCAGCAAAGTGAGGTGAGGCAACAACAGGTGCCCGCACTTTTGCTTTATATCGAAAAATATATTGGTATGTCAAAAATTGCCAACGTTGGCATAAACTATCAGTCTTTAAAAAAGTGTTCATTTTTCCATCTCTCATACCACTCACAACTCATGTTAACTACTCCCCGCAACGCTGCCTGTTTCGGCAGTTGTTCTCTAACCAGGCTTCCATTTGCAGGGTGCCTTTGCCTCTTTATAGTTCATCATTTAAAATAACCTCAAAAACAATACATATCTATGAAATGTGATTTTACACAAAAACCAAGAGCGATCAGCGGGCAACTGGGCAAGCCAAGAGCCTTGCAAGTAGCCTCCATGCTGGTAACCTTTCTTTTCCTGAGTCTGCAAACGCTGGCGCAAACCGGCAGTTTCCGGGTAAGCGGCCGTGTAACAGATGAGACTGGTGCCGGCCTTCCGGGGGTAACGGTGCTTCAAAAAGGAACTTCTAATGCTGCTCCAACCGATATAGACGGCAACTATACACTGAACCTTCCTGACGGAACAGGTACGCTGGTATTCACGTTTGTCGGTTATCAGTTGCTGGAGCAGGCGGTTAACAATAGGGCTACTATAAATGTTACCCTGCAAAGCGACTCCAGAGCGCTTGATGAGGTGGTGGTTATTGGCTACGGCGTGCAGCGGCAGGAAGCTGTAACTGGTTCTGTTGTTTCTATAAGTGGAGCAGAGTTAAACCAGGTGCCGTCAGCAAATATTTCACAGGCTCTGCAAGGGCGCTTGCCAGGTGTAGAATTTTCACAGTCATCTTCTCAGCCGGGTGCCACCACCCAGATACGCATCCGGGGTACACGCTCTTTAACTGCTACAAACGACCCGTTGGTAGTATTAGACGGTATTCCTTTCCCAGGGTCTATTGGCGATATCAATCCAATTGATATACAGAGTGTAGACATATTGAAAGATGCCTCTGCAACTGCTATCTATGGTTCACGCGGTGCCAACGGTGTTATATTGGTTACAACCAAATCAGGTAAAGCAGGACAAAAAGCACAGATAACTTTTAACAGTTTTACTGGTGCAAAAACGGTGTTCTCCAGGTATCCGATGATGAACGGCGAAGAGTTCTTTGCGCTCCGTCAGGCTGCCGGGCAGTATGCTGGTCAGCTTGGAGAGGATGAGGCTGAGGGTGTGAATACTGATTGGCAGGATTTACTTTTCAAAACAGGTGTCATTACAAGCCAGGATATTAATGTTTCCGGTGGAACAGAGAAAGGTCGCTACAGCTTCAGTGGAGGTTACTTTAAAGACCAGGGCGTGGTACCTACACAGCAGTACACTCGATATTCCATGCGAGGCAGCCTAGATCAAGGAGTAGGTAAATACATCCGTTTAGGTTTTACAACAAACAATAATTACAGTACTACAGAGGGTGCAAATATTGGCTTGTACAACACGTTAAGTGCTTCCCCAATTGCAAACCCATACAATGCTGACGGCTCCCTGAAAAGAACTGTAAGACTACCGCTCGATGAACAGTGGGTGTTTGAAAGAAACAGGATAGAAGACTTAAGTGATCGCTGGCTGAATCAAAATAGAGTTCTTGCCTCCTATAACAATGTTTTTGGCGAATTGGCTATTCCTGGCGTGGAAGGGTTAAAGTTCCGCACGAACCTGGGTTTAAACTACCGTCATAGCCAAACAGGTACTTTTACTGGTGAGGGTATCAACGCTGTTACTCCGACAACGCCTTCAAGCGGCACACTTAGCAATTCAGTAACTGCAGACTATACGATTGAGAACATCCTGACTTATGATCGCACTTTTGCAGAGAAGCATAATTTAAATGTAGTTGGGTTATATTCAGCGTCTCAGACCCGGTTCAACCGTTCGCATATTCTAGGACGTAATATTCCTTCAGATGCCTTCCAGTTTTATAACCTAGGATTGGCCACTGACGAAATTACAGTTGATCCTAATCAGCAGCAATACTGGCAAACAGGCTTAATGTCTTGGATGGGACGGGCCATGTACTCCTATGATGACCGCTATATGATTAGTGCAACTGTGCGATCAGATGGTTCTTCTGTGCTGGCACCAGGTTATAAATGGAATACTTATCCTGCTGTATCAGTAGGCTGGAATATTGCCAGGGAATCATTTATGCAGGATGTTAGCCTTATAAATATGCTGAAGTTGCGTGCTGGCTATGGTCAGACCTCTAACCAGGCTGTAACTGCTTACTCCACTTTAGGACGCTTGGCTACCAGGCCTTATAACTTTGGTCCTACAGATTATCAGACAGGATTATGGGTAAACCAGTTACCTAACGACAGATTAGGATGGGAGTTTTCTAAAACATGGAATTATGGCTTGGATTTCGCAATCTTAAATCATCGTTTGTCAGGTACTGTGGAGTATTATGTAACTAACACGGAAGATGTTCTGCTTGGATTGCCTCTGCCTAGAACATCAGGTGCAGAAAGCTTTACAACTAATATTGGCTCAACCCAAAATAAAGGTATTGAGCTTGCTCTTAACGGCGTAATCCTGGACAATCTTAACGGCTGGACGTGGGAAGCGGGTATAAACATGTATGCTAACCGCAACAAAATAGTATCGTTAGCAGGGGAGCAGCAAAGAAATGAAAGCCAGTGGTGGTTTGTAGGCAGCCCTATCAACGTTATCTATGACTTTGAGAAAACAGGCCTGTGGCAAGAGGGAGATCCTCATCTTAATATCCTGGAGCCAGGTGGTAATGTAGGCATGATAAAAGTACGCTATACCGGCGATTATACTGCTGATGGCACACCAACAAGACCAGTTGGGCCTCAAGACCGACAGATTCTGGATACAACTCCTAACTTCCAGGGCGGATTTAACACACGAGTTGCTTACAAAGGATTCGACCTGACTGCAGTAGGAGCATTTCAGAATGGAGGCATCCTTATTAGCACACTCTATGGATCGTCGGGCTACCTGAACATGCTGAACGGACGACGCGGAAACATTAATGTAGATTACTGGACACCAGAAAACACTGATGCCAAATACCCAAGACCAGGTGGCGCAACCAGCGGCGACAACCCCAGATATGCCAGCACTTTGAGTTATTTCGATGCGTCTTACCTGAAAATGCGCACCATTACCCTGGGCTATAATTTTAACCAGAACAACTGGATTAAAGAAGCAGGATTCAGTAATCTGCGCCTTTACGTTACAGCACAGAATCCTTTTGTTTTATTCTCGCCATATAACAGAGAATCAGGCATGGACCCTGAGACCAACTCCTATGCCGATCAAAATGTGGCTGTAACAACTGGTACTCCTAATCGCTTTTTAACGATCGGTACAAACGCACCTTCAACACGCAGTTTTCTGGTTGGTTTAAATGTTACTTTCTAAAAAGATACTAATGAAACGTTATAAAATTAAGAAATTTATAGGCACGGCTGCCTTAACACTGGCCTTAGTGGGGTGCAAAGATATTCTGGATGAACAGCCCCGTAGTATATATGATCCCAGCTTTTTCCAGACCGAAAGGGGGCTGGATGGTGGCTTAACGTCGATGTACGCGCACTTGCGTTGGATTTATGGCGATGCCTACTACTATAACACCGGACTAACAGGCACCGATGAAGTTACCTACGGCAGAGATGCTGATGAGAACTTCCTGGTAATGGACTTATCAGGTAGAGGTGTTATTAACTCCAACAACAGCCGCGCCGACAGGTTATGGGAGAATGCATTCCCTAATATTAACACTGCTAGCGGCATTATCGAAAATGCTGCTTTAGTTGGCACCGTTTCGCCGGCACTAGTTGCTGAGGCAAGATTTTTCCGTGCCTTCGATTACTTTTTGCTGGTGCAGACGTTCGGTGGTGTGCCCTTAGATTTGGGTTCAGGAGAGTTACAGTTTAACAGAACTCCCAATAGGAATTCTGTTCGTAACACGGTGCCGGAAGTTTATACCAAAGCCATATTCCCTGACTTAATTAGGGCAGTAGAAGATTTGCCTGTAACCGGGCGAATGATTGGCGGGGCAACTAAAACGTTAGCACAACTATATCTGGCAAAAGCTTACTTAACCTACGGGTGGTGGCTGGAGAATCCCAATAATATTCCTACTTACCCGGCTGCACAACGAGTTGATCCGGATGGCCATAATGCCCAGTGGTATTTCCAGCAGGCTTATGATATAGCAGCCTCAGCCATAGATAATCCAGGTCCTTTCGGTCTGATGGAAACCTTTTATGATGTGAATCTGGCGCAAAACGACCGCAACAAAGAAATGCTATTGTTTGCCGATCATACTGAGGCTAGCGAGTTGTATAATGGTGGCAGCCTTACCTGGGGTAATGGCGGCGCACCCGATAACTTTGCCGGCTGGATGATGACATGGAACTACACCAACATCAGAAGCTCAACTAGTGAGACAAGTTGGTCTAACCCGACTGTTTCTTCTGTTCAACGCGAAGCTGTGCAGGCACTTGGCCGCCCCTGGACGCGTATGGCTCCCACAATTGGTGCCATTACAAATACGTTTGCAGATAAAACCAATGACTCGCGCTACGATGGCACTTTTACAACTGTTTATCGTGGAAACTGGCCGAAAGGCGGGGTTGCTAATCCTATGCTTTACAATGCTAATTTACTTCCAGTTCAACCAGGTGATGCCATTCTTACATTCCTGAACGAAGAACCTGCAGGAACTATTAGTTACCCTGCACCAGGTCAAGCAGGAAGAAGCAATGTGGGTGCAGGAGAACTTCCGGGAAGAGCCGATTTTGTAATTTCACCACAAGGCATAAGCAGAATTGTATATCCTGGCCTTTGGAAGCTGGGCCCTTACCGTACCGATAATGGTGACGGATTAGGACAACCCAATGCCGGCAGTACTCGCCCTTTCCATATTGCCAAATTCTCAGAACTGTACTTTATAGCTGCTGAAGCAGCTGTAAAGGGAGCTACTCCACAAGGTGGTAAGAGCGCCAGAGATTTGATAAACGTTATCCGGGCACGTGCCGGTATGTGGCGCTGGAACAACAATGGCAATGTTGCCAAAGTAGAAGACAACAGCGCAGCCATGGTAGCGGCAACACCTGCCACTTTAGATGTTAACTATATTCTGGCAGAGCGCTCACGCGAGTATTTTGGCGAAGGTTACCGTTGGTACGATCTGGTACGTACGCAAAAGTGGAATGAACTTGCTTCCTCTTACAGTATAGGCGGAGACAGATATGGAGATCATACACCAGTAACTGTAACACGAACAATAGAACCTTATCATTACCTTCGACCAATTCCGCAAGCACAGTTAGATCGGATGGATGTAAGCCCTGATGTAAAGGCTGCTTACCAAAACCCGAATTATAATTAATATTATATTTATTTATTTAGAGAGGCTTGGTTGAGCAGACGGGACAACCAAGCCTGCTTTTAAGCAGAATTAAAAATGAACATTGGCTACTGTTCTACCATACTTTTAAATTCTGTATCACCTGAATTCATAATATTTTAAATGAGTTAGATAAAAGGGCTGCTCCTTAGGCAGCCCTTTTATCTAACTTATCGATTATAGTAACTTTATAAAACTAATCAGCTTCTTTCATTTAACTATAAATTAATATGCCCTTACTACAAAGCTGGCGCTGGTACGGCCCCAACGACCCCGTTACACTTCAGGATATAAAGCAGGCAGGAGCCACGGCCATAGTGAGTGCCCTGCACCACATGCCACACGGCGCAGTTTGGCCACTGGAGGAGATACAGGAGCGCAAACGAATAATAGAGGAAGCAGGCCTTACCTGGGCTGTGGTAGAAAGTGTGCCGGTGCATGAGGCCATTAAAACCCGCAGTACCGATTGCGAGCTTTACATCGAGAATTACCGGCAGTCGCTGCGCAATATCGCTGCTTGCGGCATCCGGACGGTCTGCTACAACTTTATGCCCGTACTCGACTGGACCCGCACCAACCTCGCCTACACACTCGCAAACGGTGCCAAAGCCCTCTATTTCGACTGGACCGATCTGGCGGTTTTTGACCTCTATATTTTGAAAAGAGCAGGTGCTGAACAAGATTACGAAGCAGCAGTAGTGGCAGAGGCCAAACAGCGGGTGGAGACGAAGCCGACAGCTTATCTGCAGGAACTGGCCGATATTATTTTAATGGGTGTGCCCACAGAAGGCAGCATCACACTGGAGCAGCTTACGCACAGCATCGGCATTTACAAAGAGATCGGGCATGCCGGCCTTCGCGAGAACCTGGCTTATTTCCTGGAGAGTATTATGGAGGTGTGTGAGGAAACAGGGATCAACATGACCATTCACCCGGACGATCCGCCGTACCCCATACTTGGCCTGCCCCGCATTGCCAGCTCTAAAGATGATCTGTTGTATATAATCGAGCGAGTTGACCGGGAGCCGAATGGTATCTGCTTCTGCACGGGCTCACTTGGTGCTGGCCGGCATAACGACCCGGTAGAGATTCTGAAAGCCGTAGGGCACCGGGTTTATTTTGCCCACCTGCGCAATGTGAAACACGACGAGTCAGGTAACTTCTACGAATCTGATCATCTGGCAGGAGATGTAGACATGTATGGCGTAATGCGTGAGCTGGTAGAAATTAACCGGCAACGGGAGCAGCCAATCCCTTTCCGACCAGACCACGGCCACCAGATGCTCGACGACTTGCACAAAGTTACGAACCCAGGTTATTCTGCTATCGGGCGCTTACGAGGCCTGGCGGAACTGCGGGGCCTGGAAATGGGCATCGAGCGGTCATTACATTAGTAAGCAGTCGTCCGGACCCTTGACTACTTATTGGCTCCAAGGCTTCGGAAGGCTATTTTCATTCAAATAATTTGCGCAAAGCGTAAGAAGTTAACCTCTTACCTGCAGATGGGTTTTCTATTTGTGGGTTGCAACACGATAAGTAAGCATGACGTTTTTCAGGCATCAAACCCATTTAAGAACAATGCCACCAGCCATGGGTGCTGCAGTGGCGCAACCATGGTACCAGCTACGGCTCCTGCTCCTGCTTTGCCTCCTGCTGCCACTGGCAGCGGCAGCCACCGTAGGTCAGAAGCCCTACATCTCTAACCAGAAGGTAGCCGGAAGTTTCTCGTTAGCGACAGCTGGTAAAGCGGCTCCACTGTATGTAAGCTCTCAGGATTTTCCGGGGGTTATGCGGGTGGCAAAGCACCTGCAAGCCGATGTGAAGCGGGTAACACAAACGGAGCCGGTTCTTACCGTCAGTAATTCGCCTGCCTCCAAACAGAAAGAAATTGTGCTGATCGGAACACTGGGCAAAAGTCCGCTGATCGATAAGCTGGTGAAACAGAAGAAGCTGGCGGTGGAGGGCGTGGCCGGAAAACGCGAAACTTTCCTGATACAGGTGGTGGAGAAACCGATGAAAGGTGTAGACCGGGCTCTGGTAATTGCAGGCAGTGACAAGCGCGGCACCATCTATGGCATGTACGACCTGTCGGCACAAATCGGGGTGTCGCCGTGGTACTACTGGGCCGATGTGCCGGTGCGGCAGAAAGAGCAGCTGTTCGTGCTGCCTGGCCGCCACACCGAAGGCGAGCCGGTGGTGGAGTACCGTGGTATATTTATCAATGATGAGGCTCCAGCCCTGAGTGGCTGGTCGAGGGAGCAGTTCGGAGGCTTTAACCATAAATTTTACGACAAGGTATTTGAACTCCTGCTGCGCCTGAAAGGAAACTATTTGTGGCCAGCCATGTGGGGCAGCGCCTTCAGCGACGACGATCCGCTCAATGCTCCGCTGGCCGATGAGTATGGCGTGGTTATCGGCACCTCGCACCACGAGCCGCTCATGCGCGCCCACGACGAATGGCGCCGCTACGGCTCCGGCCCGTGGAACTACGACACCAACAAAGCCAACCTGCAGGAGTTCTGGCGCAAAGGCATCGAGCGCATGGGCACCAAAGAGAGCATCGTATCGGTAGGCATGCGCGGCGATGGCGATGAGCCGATGAGTGAAGAAAGCAACATTGCCCTACTGGAGAAAATTGTGGAAGACCAGCGCCAGATTATTGCAGAGGTAACCGGAAAACCCGCCTCTCAAACGCCTCAGCTCTGGGCGCTCTACAAAGAGGTGCAGGAGTACTACGAGAAAGGCATGCGCGTACCCGATGATGTAACGCTACTCCTATGCGACGACAACTGGGGCAACATCCGGAAGCTGCCCAAACCAAACGAAAAACCGCACCCAGGCGGTTACGGCATCTATTACCACTACGATTATGTAGGTGGCCCAAGAAATTACAAATGGCTTAATACTAACCCAATACCCAGGGTGTGGGAGCAGATGCACTTGGCTTATCGCTACGGCGCCACCAAAATCTGGATCGTGAACGTAGGTGATATCAAACCAATGGAGTTCCCTACAGAGTTCTTTCTTGACTACGCCTGGAACCCGGAGAAGTGGCCTATAGAGAGGCTTCAGGAGTACACACAACTGTGGGCTGCCCGTGAGTTTGGCGCAGAGCATGCACCTGCCATAGCAGACTTTGTGGCCCGCTACACCAAATACAACAGCCGCCGTAAGCCTGAACTGCTTGCCCCCAACACCTACAGCCTGGTTAACTACCGGGAGGCAGAACGGGTGGTGGCCGAATACAAGCAGCTGGCAGAGGAGGCCGAGAAGGTTTACAGCGCCTTGCCGGAAGCACATCGGGATGCCTATTACCAGTTGGTGCTGCACCCCATAAAGGCCTGTGCCAACCTGAACGAGCTGCACGTAAACACCGGCCTCAACTGGCTCTATGCCAAACAAAGCCGGGCCGCCGCTAATAAAATGGCTGCCAGTGTAAAAGAGCTGTTCGAAAAAGATCAGGAGCTGAGCAGGTACTACAACAAAACTATGGCTGGCGGCAAATGGAACCACATGATGGACCAGACCCACATTAGCTACACCTATTGGCAGCAACCCGAGAAAGATGTACTCCCGGAGCTGAAAACGCTGAACCTGCCAAGCGCAGCTGCCTTGGGAGTGGCCATAGAAGGCAGCGAAGCCTGGTGGCCAGAGGCAAAGCAGGAGGCAACGCTACCTGCTCTGGATCCGCTGCAGCAGCAGACTACTTACATCGACATCTATAACAGAGGCACAACGCCCTTCGAGTTTACAGTGCAGGCAGGAGCACCTTGGCTTAAAGTATCGGCTGGCAAAGGCAGAGTAGAGGAGGAGCAACGACTGGTCCTGAGCGTAGACTGGCAGCAGGCGCCACAGGGGCAGCATCGCGTTCCGATAACCATCAGCGGCCCCAAAGGCAGCAAGGTGGTGGTACAGGCACTTGTAAATAATACGGCTCTAAAGGCAGCGCAGCAACAGGGTTTTGTGCACAGCTCCAGCTACCTGACCATAGAAGCCCCGCAGTATATCAGGGCACAGGAAACGGAGCAGGTAAAATGGCAACTGCTGCCAGACCTGGGCCGAATAGGTTCTGCCATTACTGCTTTTCCTGTAACAGCTCCGGCCCAAAAACCTGGCGGCAAAAGCCCATGCCTGGAGTACCGCATAACCCTGCAGCAGGCCGGTGAAATTACTGTGCATGCTTACCTTAGCCCAACGCTCAATTTCAACGATACCCAAGGCCTGCGCTATGCCGTTTCTATCGATGACGAAACACCGCAGCTGATCAACATGCATGCTGGCGAGACTGGTAAGCTATGGGATCAGTGGGTGGCAAACAACATCAACATCAAATCCTCGAAGCATCAGGTAAAGGAGCCGGGCGAGCACGTGCTTAAGTTCTGGGTGGTAGACCCCGGGGTAGTGTTGCAAAGGCTTATTATTGATACCGGCGGCTTAAAACCTTCGTACCTGGGTCCGCCCGAAAACTACAGGCAAACCTCGCAGGCGGTCAATTAAGTTCTGAGAATAGCGAATTGAGATGCAACCTTATTTGTAGCGAAACTTCAGATAGTTTTACTTGTAACCATTCAAAACAACAATTTAACCATCAATAACCAAATTATTTGAATGAAAATAGCCTTCCGAAGGTAAATCAGCAATTTTAAGTCAAGGGCTCCTTAATGGATCGTTCAGAAATATTATCTTCAGTTTTTTCATTAGAAGTTGCTGAGGTTGTTATAACAACTGTACTTAAAATATAAATTTAAATCATGTACTATAAAATGAACAGACACTCCACTTACAAGAAAGCAATCTTCCTGCTGGCCTTTTCATCCGTATTTGCAGTCGGTTGCCAAAACAATGCTTCCGAAAACCAGGCGCAGGAGACCGATACACCAGGCGCGACTTCTGGTTCTAAAAAATACCTGTCGGAGCCGTTGGTGACCGATAATTATACGGCAGATCCTTCTGCACATGTGTTCGACGGCAGAATCTACATCTACCCATCGCACGACATAGATGCAGGAGTGGCTGAAAAAGACGATGGCTCCCATTTCGATATGCGCGACTACCATGTGTACTCCATGGATAGTGTAGGCGGTGCAGTAACAGACCATGGCAAGGTGCTCGATATAAAGGATATTTCGTGGGCAGGGCGGCAGCTTTGGGCACCAGATGCTGCGCACAAAAACGGAAAATATTACCTCTACTTCCCTGTTAAAGATAAGCAGGATGTGTTCAGGATCGGCGTTGCCACCAGCAATTCGCCAGCCGGACCGTTTAAGCCGGAGCCACAGCCCATCGCCAACAGCTACAGCATAGACCCGGCTGTTTTTACCGATACCGACGGAACCTCCTATATGTATTTGGGTGGTATCTGGGGTGGTCAGTTGCAACGCTGGAGCACAGGAACCTACCAGGCAGAAGATAAATACCCAGCAGATGATCAGCCTGCCTTGATGCCGAAAGTTGCCCGAATGAGCGCAGATATGCTCTCTTTTGATGGCCCTCTCAAAGATGTGCAGCTGCTCGATGAAAACGGTAAACCTTTACTTACTGGCGACAACGAACGCCGCTTTTTTGAAGCCGCCTGGGTGCATACGTACAACGGTAAATACTACTTCTCGTACTCCACCGGCGACACTCACAACATTGCTTACGCCACCGGCGACAGCCCTCTGGGGCCTTTCACTTACAAAGGAGTTATTCTGAACCCGGTTGAAGGCTGGACAAACCACCACTCCATTGTAGAGCACAACGGCAAATGGTACCTATTCTACCACGACACGCAACGCTCCGGCAAAACGCACCTTCGCAACATAAAAGTAACGGAGCTGCAGCATAACCCTGACGGCAGCATCCAGACCATTACGGCTCAATCGGAAGAAGCTTAGATCAGGCTATTTAGGTGTGTTCAACTGAGATAAACCGGCCGGACCCTTGGCAAAATTTGGATGTGAAACCTTTTGGAGGCTATTTTCATTTGAATAATTTGCAAGCTAAGCCTGAAGCAATAGTCAATTTACCAGGCAAAACGATCGTGCCCTCATTTATCCGGCAATCAGAAGTAACATCTTACCCTAATAGGAGATGAGGTTATAAATAGACAAGAATAGAACCTAAATACTTAAAACCAAAGGGCCTGCTGGTATTGTACCGGCAGGCCCTTTGGTTTTAAGGTAAAAGGATAGTTTGTGTTGTGTTATTGAAGGTGTAGAAGGTATTACATTATTAAATCGGTAAGCTACCAATAAGCAGCCTTATTGTGGCTTCTATTCTAAGCTCGTGTCAGCTTCAAATAAAATCCGGAGGGTAGGAGCAGTGCATCGTGAGCAATCAAAAACCAGAAGCTACTTTTTTGCTGCGGCCTTTACAACTGCCTCAAAAGCTGGTTTAGGCTGGTAGTTCCGGTCGAAGAGCATCGGGTAGCTTGTTCTTCCTTTTATAGGCCAATCGTTGAGCCAGGAGTCGCGGTCGGTTACACCCCAGAACGTAACCCTGCTGATTTTGTCTTGGTGCTTCCGGAAGAGCTTGAAAATCTCGGCGTAGCGTGCTGCCAGCTCCTGCTGTACATCGTCTGGCAAGCCATCGGTGTAGAGGTTGTATTTTTCGTCAAAGCCGAAGGTTGCGTCTATATCGGCTCCCTGGCGGTTGCTCGGATTAGGGAGCACATCGATGTCGAGTTCCGTAATAACCACCTTGGCACCTGTTTTTGCAAAGGCAACAATGCTTTCTTCTATCTGGGCGATGGTCGGGGTCTTTAGGCCCCAATGGCCCTGCATGCCTATGGCATCTACTTTTATGCCCTTCTCCTGCAAGCTTTTTACCAACCTGATGGCGCCATCGCGTTTGGCTGGTTTCCACATGTTGTAGTCGTTGTAGTATAGCTCGGCTGCAGGGTCTGCTTTTCTGGCAAAGGTAAAGGCCTGCGCCACAAAATCGTCGCCTATCTGCTGCTGCCATTTGCTCTGGCGCATGGTGCCATCGTCGTTCAGTGCCTCGTTCACCACATCCCAGCCATTAATTTTGCCTTTATACCGACCGGCCACAGCCTGTATGTGCTCTTCCATGCGCTTCAGTAACTGGTTCTTGCCAAGTGGTTTTCCCTGCTCATCTTCAAACACCCAGGCCGGCGTTTGCTGGTGCCACACCAGTGCATGCCCTACAATAAACATGTTGTGCTTCTGGCCAAGTGCTACATAATCGTCGGCGGGTTTAAAGTTATAGCTGTCGGGGCGGGGATGCACCGATTCCCATTTCAGCAGGTTTTCAGGGCTGATGGTGTTGTAGTGCCTGGCTATTATAGCTTCTGCCTGCGGATCTTGTGAACCTGCCTGCCTGCCGTTTAGGGCTGCTCCTATATAGAAGTCCTTTTTATACAAGTCTTTCAGGGCAACATCGCCTCGTTGGGTAAAACCGATACACGCCAGCGCCAGGCACGTGCTAAGCCAGGTTTTTCTTATATTCATATTCGTATTTTTAAAGCTTGATCTAAAGGAGGCATGCGTTCAATAAATTATTCTAATGAATTGGCCCTTCCAAAAGGTTTTAGTCAGAATTTATCCAAGGGTCTGGAACATGACAACTTTCCCGAATCCTGTTCCTTTTACTTGTTTTCTTGATACAGAACTTTGCTGAAGGTGACAATTATGCGAACTAACACGGCCTTCAGAAGCACTTCAAGAGCATTTCTTCCTGAGGCTTGCCCAG
Source organism: Pontibacter qinzhouensis (assembly GCF_008017455.1). Classification (GTDB taxonomy): domain Bacteria; phylum Bacteroidota; class Bacteroidia; order Cytophagales; family Hymenobacteraceae; genus Pontibacter; species Pontibacter qinzhouensis. Next base: position 59,033 of record NZ_VRTY01000015.1, read on the forward strand.
GGGCTAAAACCCGATAGAGTTACCGCCATCAACAGGTAGTATGGTGCCTGTAACGTACTTGGCTGCGTCGGTGGCGTAAAAATAAACGGCTTCTGCCACATCGTCTGGTGCGCCTAACCTGCCCATCGGGGTGCGCGACATTACTTTGTTTTTGCGTTCAGGGTCGTTGTCCAGTGCTTTGGCCGACATGTCGGTGGCGATAAAACCGGGGGCGATGCAGTTTACCCGGATGCCCAGCGGCGAGAGCTCCACTGCCATGGCTTTGGTCATGCCCTCTATGCCTGATTTAGCGGCTGTGTAGGCAATTACCTTCGGAATACCGTATTGGGCGGCCATGGAACTGATGTTGATAATACAGCCTTGCCCCTGGGGCAGCATTACCTTTACCACCTCGCGGCTTAAGGCAAATACGGATGTTACGTTGGTCAGCAGCACCTTCTGAAAATCCTCATCTGTTACTTCCACAAAAGGTTTTTTCATGTTTACTCCGGCGTTATTTACCAGAATGTCTATGCGGCCAAATTCAGCTTCTATTTCCCGTACCAGCCCCGGAATGCGGTCCAGGTGGCTCAGGTCGAATGAGATGCAGGAACACATGTCGCCAAAGGCTTCTTTGGCGCGCTTTAGTTTCTGCTCATCTCTTCCGATAATGATAGTGCGTATATTGTTTCGCACAAATTTTTCGACGATGGCATAACCAAGTCCGGAGCCGCCTCCGGTTACTATCGCTATTTTGGGTGCTGCAGTAGTATGCTCGTTCATATGTATTTAGTAATTTTGATACGTTTGAAGTTATTAGTAACTAGCTGATTTACAATTAAGTTGTAGTATTACAGAAGTTGGTATTCCTTAGGAAGCAAACTTTTATGATTAGATATAAATTAGCCTGTTTATAAGCTAAGTGATTATTTAAATATTAAATGCCAGGCACAAACTGCGGATCTAGGTTCATGTAGTACTCCAGGGTTTGGGTTGGTTTCTCCAGCTCCTGTGGTATGGGTCTCTTAGAATATGTCTGGAAGTAGAGCAGGCAGGCATCGCGCCACCACCTGGCTTCCTGCTCCTGAATCTTCAGCAACGATTGCACGTGGGCAAACCGTTCTTCATCTAGCGCAGGTGCTACTTTCGCCCAGTTTTGCTGCATGTCGCGCACTTGCTGCACTCCGTCGGAGTACCTGTAACAGAGTTCGTTCCAGAGCGTTCGGCCAGACTTTAGCTTATGATCCCAGCTTACATGGTGGAACCAGAGCAAAAACTCCTCTGGGCAGGTTTTGAGGTTGCCAAACTGTTTTTGTACGGCAGGTGCATACTGGGCCAGGGCGTTACTACCTGTCTTGGTTCTGTCGAAGCCAATACCTTTTTCATCGGCGCGGTGGTAGTAAACCGATGTCCAGTCGGCGCGGTGCTTGTCTTTTATCCAGGGGCCGGGGCCGTAGTGGTGCGACCAGCCCATAATGTGGTGCAGGCCCAGTGGTGTCATGTAGTTAACCACAGCTTCGCGCGAGGTCATCAGCATATCCTGAACCGGCAGTACAACGTTGGCATTGGTAGAAAAGGTCATGTTAATCCATTCGGTTGCAATGGATTCAGAAGAAAGCTGGTGGTTCCAGGCAAGTCTCCCGAAAGCATACCAGTTCGACTGCCCGAACAAATGCCCGGTCCAGTTGCGGTCGTTTCCAATGTTGGCTACACCTGCTATGCCTGTTAAGGTGTGGTTATCGAGGGTGCCGTCTATTACTTTTGCTACAGTAGATCCTTTTCCCTTGGTGTGGGTGTCGGCCTGCAGGGTTTCGCGGAACATAGGTGCCAGGTAAGCCAGGTTCGTTGCCTGCCCCAGGTACTCCTGCGTTATCTGGAACTCCATCATAATAGGCGTTTTAGGCATAGCTCCAAACAGCGGGTGAAAAGGCTCTCTGGGCTGAAAATCGATAGCGCCGTTCTTCACCTGCACCATCACATTTTTCCGGAACTGCCCATCGAGCGGTTTAAACTCATTGTAAGCTTGTTTAGCGCGGTCATCGGGTTCTTTGTCATCGTACACAAAGGCGCGCCACATCACAATGCCACCTTGGGGCGCTACGGCATCTGCCAGCATATTGGCACCATCAGCGTGGTTACGGCCATAGTTCTGCGGCCCTGGTTGCCCCTCAGAGTTGGCTTTCACCAGAAAGCCCCCAAAGTCGGGCACATAGCTATAAATTTCAGCGGCTTTGTCTTTCCACCAGGTTTGTACCGTTGGGTCGAGCGGGTCGGCTGTTTGCAGGCCACCTATTTCTATGGGGGCACTGAAGCGGGCTGTCAGGTACACTTTTAAGCCGTACGGCCTGAAGGCATCTGCCAGGGCAGCCACCTTTACCAGGTACTCTTTTGTAAGCACCAGGGCGTTGGCGTTTACATTTGTAAGCACGGTACCGTTAATTCCTAAGGAGGCATTGGCGCGGGCATAGTCGAGGTACCGCTGATCTATGTAGCCCGGTAGTTTATGCCAGTCCCAGAGCGAGAAACCGGCATAGCCGCGTTCTACGGTACGGTCGAGGTTATCCCAGTGGTTGAGCACGCGGTGCTGTAGTTTGGGGGAGCTGCTGATCGAGAGCTTGCTGATGTCCTGGGCAGTTTGGAGTAGGCGCAGAAAATGAAAGGTGCCATACAGCACACCCACCTCTGTGTTTGCAGCCAGCACAGTGCTGTTTTTGCCATTCACGGGCATGGTCAGCAGGAGGTAACCTTCGGGGCCAACAGCTTTGAGTTTATCATTTAGTTGCAAGGCAGCCACTACAGGTGAGCTGGCAGGCGTACCTGCCACCAGGGCACCGGCTTTGGTGGGTTGTTTCGTGAAAATTATGTCCTGGCCCAGGAGGCCTTTTAGCCCCTGCGTCAATTCTTTTCTGGCAATAGCCAGCGTCGGGCTGCTGCCTTCTATAACTATTTCGGAGACCTGCTGCCGGTATTGCTGTAGCTTGTTGGCATCCTGCACCTGGTCGTAGCGCAACCACAGCCTGTAACCATCTTCCGCCAGTACGGAGCGGCCCATGCTGAGCACCAGGATGAGCAGTGCTGTGAGGGTGAGTGTTTTGTGTATCATAGGAGTTGTTGTATGGCAAAAGGAAAGCTGCCCGTAACCCGACACAGGTCAGCAGCTGGAAGTGGCAGAAGATAAAGAACTATTCTATCTTCGTTCTAAGGGAGGAAGCCCGCACAATCAATTCGGAACGGAGGGTGATGGTATTGGTGATGGTAATGTCAGATAAGCCGTTGAGGTGATGAATCAGACTTCGGACAGCTACTTCGCCCATTTCGTAGCCAGGGTAATTCACGGTGGTCAGGTTTGGCTCAATAACCCTTGAAATAGGGTCGTTGTTGAAGCCAACTACTGCTATATCATCTGGTATCATTATTCCGGCCTTTTGTAACTCTCTCATACAGCTTACCGCAGCAGTGTCGTTCGATACGAAAAGACCGTCGGGCATAGGCTGCATTTTCAGAATCTGCTGTGCCGCCTCCACGCCAGCCTCTTCACTCAGGTTCGTGATGAGGACGAAAGACTCATCGAAGGGCAGGTTGTTATCTATTAGAGCGTATCTATAGCCTTTTAGCCTGTCGGCATATACGTTTCGTTTCTGGTTTGCGGTCAGGTGCAAAATGCGTTTGCAACCTTGTTTGGCCAGGTGGCAGGTAGCTTTGTAAGCTGCCTGGAAATTATCTATCACAATGCTGGTACACTGGTTATGCTCAATTACACGATCATAAAAAATAACAGGCGTACCTTTGCTGATAAATGGCTCAAAATGATCCATGGTGTCTGTTTCATAAGCCAGCGAGACCAGCAGGCCATCTACACGACTATCGAACATGGTGCGGGCATTGGTTATCTCCTTTTGCATGGTCTCCAGCGACTGCGTAATTATCAGGTTATAGTCAGCGTTGTTGGCTTCTTTTTCCATGCCCGCCATTACCGACGACATAAAGGGGCTGTTAAGGCGGGGTACAATAACCCCGATGGTATTGGTGCGTTGCTTCCGGAGGTTGCTGGCAAAGATGTTCGACCTATAGCCCATTTGCGCCGCAATGTCACAGATTTTTTGCTTGGTGTTTTTGTTTACGGCCGGATGATCGTTTAGCGCTCTGCTCACAGTAGTAGGAGAGAGGTCTAATTCTTTCGCTATATCATAGATTGTTATATCTTTATCCATAACCGGAAGTATTTATCAATTGTTGTTGCAATCGGTTGCAATATAAAAAAATCCTGCTTGCTGCACTATGTTTTCAAAAAAAATATATGACTTCCACTATTGTTTTCTATACCTGATGCGTAGTTTCTGCAGTTGATCTCGTGGTCGACGTTTATTCTCTTTCTCGTGCTCCAAGACATCCTTTCTAATTATGAGGATTTCCATACACAGAAACATTTTCTGGTATATCTACAGTGTTTAAGTTAAGTAATCGATTGCGCACAACACCTTTATCTGAATTCAGTGTCTGTTAGAACTCTTTTCCAAAAGGATCTTCTGTAACAATGGTTTCCTCTTTCAACACGAGCATAGTAAATGAAGGAAAGGAGTTTTCAAATGCTGTTAGTACATAATGTTAACGCCGCTTATTTCTTCCAGGCATAGTATCCTTAGTGCTTGCCTGAAATAGTTAGATGATAGTATTTTAATTGCTTCCTACATGGCATTTCTACAATTCAGAAAACTCCACTCCTGTAAGCTCAACTTTTTATTATAGTTCAATCGGCATTGCCTGTATAAAGTGGTTTAGCTGATACTGTACCTTTAGCTTTTATAACACATTTGGGAGAGACGGTACCAGTATCTAAACCTAACTATCGTTTGTGAAAATCGAATTATATTCGTAATATGCAAACGATTGCGCAGCTCGGTGCCAAACGTCATGTTTTTTAGATTGCCTGAACCAGCTGCCATAGCTGCAGTACAGTCCGTCTTCCCCAAATACCCTGGTACTTATAGCGCTGCTATTTTTCATTACAAGCTTTATATCTATGACGAAAATGTTTACCAGATTAAAGAGCATGCTACTTTTACTACTCGTGCTTGGTTATGCTTCTGCAGAGGCACAGCAACTCGCTTTTCCGGGTGCAGAGGGTTTTGGCCGGTTTACAACAGGCGGGCGTGGTGGCAAGGTAATTAAAGTAACCAACCTGAACGATTCCGGTACGGGAAGCCTTCGGGCAGCCATTGCCGAATCAGGTGCCCGCACGATTGTGTTTGAAGTATCAGGCAATATTGTTTTGAATCAGAGACTTAACATTACGAATGGAAACCTGACTATTGCCGGACAGACAGCACCAGGAGATGGCATCACCATTCAGAATTATGAGATGGTAGTGAGCGCTGATAATGTTATTATTCGCTACCTGCGCTTTAGAATGGGCGACTTAACCAAAAACGAACAGGATGCCCTTTGGGGAAGATATCGTAAAAACATCATCATCGACCATTGTTCCATGAGCTGGTCTATTGACGAGTGCTCCTCCTTTTACGCCAACCAGAATTTTACCATGCAGTGGTGCTTGCTGAGCGAGAGCCTTAACAAATCCTTCCACGAAAAAGATAACCACGGCTATGGCGGCATCTGGGGCGGCGATAAAGCAACTTTCCACCATAATTTGCTGGCACACCATAATAGCCGTAACCCACGGTTCAACGGTGGCGGGCGATCTGGCATTAATAATGGTTCCGTGCCCTATGAGCATGTCGATTTCAGGAACAACGTGATCTACAACTGGCGCGGGAACAGTGCCTATGGAGGTGAGAACGGTAATTATAACATCGTCAACAACTATTACAAGCCAGGTCCGGCCACGCCTGCTAACAGGAATAGGCGCATTATGCAGATGTCGTTCGAGAAGGACCCTAAGTTCGGCCCCGGATACGGGAAATTCTATATTAATGGCAACCATGTAACAGGTAACCCCACCGTAACAGCCGATAACTGGAACGGCGGTGTTGATTACGATACCGGTGTTGACAGAACCTTATCGCGTTTACAAGAACCGATTGAATATGAGATGGCGACCAACCATACAGCCGAAGAGGCTTATGCAGCCGTGCTGGAAAGAGCAGGAGCAAGCCTTAAGCGCGATGCTGTAGACATTCGTGCCGTTGAAGACGTACGCACCGGTACAGCCACCTTTGCCGGTTCTAAAACCACCTGGCCTGGCATCATCGATTCGCAGACAGATGTAGGCGGCTGGCCTGTTCTACAGTCGCTGTCAGCGCCGGCAGATACGGATAATGACGGTATGCCGGACGAATGGGAGCTGGCGCGCGGCCTTGATCCTGCTAATGCCAACGATGGCAATACCGTTACTGCCGAAGGCTATACCAACCTCGAGATTTACTTAAACTGGTTGTTAGAAGAAGGAAATGTAACCAGCAGCAAGCCGGCATTAGACGATTTAGGAAAGGCAGCGTACCCAAATCCTTTTTCAGATAAAATTACCTTTGCTTTTGAAACAAAGCAGAAAGAGCAGGTGCGGGTAAGTATTTTAGATCTTTCTGGAAAAGTGGTGGCTTATTTACTGGATGCTTCACTTGCTCCAGGAGCGCACGAAGTTGAGTGGAACGGCACCGGCCAGAAAGGCAAGCACTTAACCAGCGGTATGTATTTTTATTCCCTGCAAATAGGAAAACAGAAGCAGGTGAAGCGGGTGGCATTGATCAGGGAGTAAAAGAACAGGCGCTTTTAAGGTAGCTGTTGCTTCAAGTTTGTAGAGCTTAGGTTTACAGAACTATATAAAGTTGGAGGCAAATGGCAGGTTCTTTTCCTTCTTTACAGTGGAGGCTTTTAAAAGCTTAGTAGATTCAAAGCACGTTATGCCAGATAGATCAACCTGTTGGCGTGTTGCCTTGTGATTATTTCAATGAAAACGGCCTCCAGAAGGTTTTTCATCAGATTTTAGCCAAGGGTCTGTCCGATAATTTTATGTACCAGGGCATAATGATACATACCATGTTAATTGATAGTTTATTTACCCAAAGAGGTAATATTCAGGATATTAAACCTGTAAAAATATACTGTCCTGATACTTGTATTCTGCTACTTAATGGATGTACTTAATTTCAAAAATCCAAGTCGAAGTTTCAAGGGAAGAAAAAGTAATGCGCGATTTAAGAGGCCGTTCGTCCTGTTTCTATTTTTCATCAGCTAATTTTGTATAGCAATTCAATCAGGTTTCAATAAATAAACAAACCATGCAATCTAAAAAGTACCTGGCTTTCAGTTTACTTCTTTTACTTGGCTGCACCAACGAGCAGCTTTTTAACCGGTCGTCTGGCACCCGTTCCGGCGCAGCACCTGCCACCGATAAGGCCGTTTCTTCTCCTACTGGCGATGTATCGCAGGTGTGGGTGGCGGACCTGGGTAGGGGAACCTACAAAAACCCAATACTCTATGCCGACTATTCCGATCCGGATGTTTGCCGCGTGGGCGAAGATTTTTACATGACTTCCTCCAGCTTTAACGCGGTGCCTGGCCTGCAGATATTACACTCCAAAGACCTGGTGAACTGGAAACTGATAGGTTATGCATTAGACCGTTTAACTCCCTACGAGCATTTCGCCACACCACAACATGGCAATGGCGTTTGGGCTCCGGCTATCAGGCATCATAAAGGGGAGTTCTACATTTACTGGGGCGATCCGGATTTCGGTATTTACATGGTAAAGACAAAAGACCCGGCAGGTAAGTGGGAAGCGCCTGTGCTGGTAAAAGAAGGCAAAGGACTTATAGATTCTTGTCCGTTTTGGGATGAGGATGGGCAGGCGTACCTGGTGCATGGGTGGGCTGGTAGCCGGGCCGGCATTAAGAGCGTTCTGACATTAAACCGCATGAACCCTGAAGGAACTGAGGTGCTGGATGAGGGGGTGATGGTGTTTGATGGGCACGATAACCACCCGACCGTAGAAGGCCCGAAGTTCTATAAACGTAACGGCTATTATTACATTTTTGCGCCGGCAGGTGGTGTATCTACGGGCTGGCAGTTGGTGCTGCGTTCCAAAAACATTTACGGACCTTACGAGGAGAAAATAGTGATGGACCAGGGAAGCTCACCTGTAAACGGACCGCACCAGGGCGCCTGGGTAGATACCCCTAACGGAAAGGAAGACTGGTTTGTGCACTTTCAGGATGTGGATGCCTATGGCCGAATAGTGCACCTGCAGCCTATGCAGTGGAAAAACGACTGGCCTGTAATTGGCGAGGATAAAGACGGAGACGGCAAAGGTCAGCCGGTACTGACGCACCGGAAACCGGCAGTCGGCAAAAACTATCCGGTAGCCACACCGCAGGAGTCTGATGAGTTTGAAGGGCATAAGTTGGGGCTGCAGTGGCAGTGGCACGCTAACCCGAAGGCAACCTGGGCTTTCCTGAATCCGGCCAAAGGGCAGTTGCGCCTGTTCACCGACCAGTTGCCGGCCAACTACAAAAACTTCTGGGATGTACCGAACCTGCTCCTGCAGAAGTTTCCGGCCGAAACCTTTACTGTTACCACCAAGCTTAAGTTTACACCGAACGAGAAGCTGCAGAACGAGCGTACCGGCCTGATCGTGATGAGCGACTCCTATGGGCACATCTCGCTGGTTAGCAAGCCCGACGGACTTTACCTGGCTTATACCACCGGCTTACAAGCCGAAAAAGGCACCGCCGACACGGAAACGTTATTAGGCAAACTGAACGGAAACGAGGTTTACTTCAGAGTAAAAGTAGATAAAGGCGGCAAGTGCCAGTTCAGCTACAGCGAAAACGGAGCACAGTTTACAAACGCCGGTTCACCACTCACCGCCAAACCAGGCAAATGGATCGGGGCTAAAGTAGGAATCTTTGCCGTGCGCCAGGACAAGATTAACGACTCCGGTTTCGCAGATTACGACTGGTTCAGAATAACACCTTAAGCCATCGGTCCGGAAATAAAATGTGCCGACCTGCACGAGATGTTGTTTCCCTTTTACGCCTGAATGTTGAAGGCAAGAGTAGCTCCTTCTATAAAAGGAACTACGTTATTAGGAGATACTCCTACAACAAATCAGCAAGAAACAGGTAGCCGGTAAATTATTCGAATGGAAATGGCCTCCAGAAGGATTTTCGCTTAAAAGAGGTCAAGGGTCTGCGGGGTGTATTAGCTCTTCAGGAACAAATTTTTAGGTTAGACTAGAAATTAGAAAGGCGCTGCACCCGGATTATAATACAAGAAACATTATCAAGAAGCTCATAACCAGTAAATTTAATACTATATGAAAGCCACCAAAATTGTAGCAAGCAAACTGGCCCTGGCACTCGGAATGGCAGGCATGCTGCTTTCGGCGTGCCAGCAGCAAGCGCCAACAACAGCCACAGGCGCTGTAGCCAGTAGCAAAGCCGCTTCAACTTCCGGACAACAGTTCGATATCTATGAAGGCATAGAGTTTGACATGCCCCGTGTAAAAGAGACATCTTTCCCTGATATTTCTGTTAATATATCAGATTTTGGAGCAGTGGGCGATGGTCTTACCAAAAACACACAGGCCTTTGCGCAAGCCATTGATGCAGTGGCAGCCAAAGGTGGCGGTACTGTGGTAATTCCGCGGGGTATGTGGTTAACCGGCCCCATTGTGCTTAAAAGCAACATTAATCTGCATGCAGAGGCAGGTGCGCTGGTGCTGTTCAGTAAAGACTTCGACGATTACCCTTTGGTAAATGTCAGCTTCGAGGGCCTGAACACGGTGCGTTGCCAATCGCCTATTTCCGGGGTAAACCTGCAGAACATCGCCATTACCGGCTCCGGCACCTTCGATGGAAACGGAGAAGCCTGGCGCCCTGTTAAAAAAGGGAAGATGACCGAAGGCCAGTGGAATGCGTTGGTTAAATCGGGTGGTGTGCTCAGCGACGACAAAAAAATGTGGTTCCCGACCCAGAAGGTGAAGACCGGCTACACCAGCACCACCAATTTTAACGTACCCGACTTCAGCGATACAAAGCAGTTTGAGTCTATAAAAGATTTCCTGCGGCCGGTGCTGCTGAGCCTGGTAGGTTGTAAAACAGTTTTACTTGATGGCCCTACTTTTCAGAACTCTCCTGCCTGGAACCTGCACCCGAACATGTGCGAAGACATAATATTACGTAACCTGAACGTGCGTAATCCCTGGTTTTCTCAGAACGGCGACGGGCTGGATCTGGAATCGTGCAAAAATGCGCTGGTTTATAACAATACCTTCGATGTAGGCGACGATGCCATTTGCTTTAAATCTGGTAAAGACAAAGATGGCCGCGACAGAGGTATGCCAACCGAGAACGTGATCGTGAAGAACAACGTGGTATACCATGGGCATGGCGGTTTTGTGGTAGGCAGCGAGATGTCGGGTGGCGTAAAGAATGTGCACGTCTCTAACTGCACGTTTATGGGCACCGATATTGGCCTGCGTTTTAAGAGCACGCGTGGTCGTGGCGGTTTGGTAGAGAACATTTACATCTCCAACATCGACATGATTAACATACCAACCGAGGCTATTAGCTTTAACCTTTTCTACGGCGGCAACTCCCCTGAAATGGATATGGCGCAAAAAGGCGAAGGTGGGGCAAAAGCGGCTCCATCGGTTCCGGTAACAGAAGAAACTCCTTCCTTCAAAAACATATACATGAAAAACATACGCGTTTCTGGTGCTAACCAGGCCTTAGCTTTGCAGGGCCTGCCCGAAATGAACCTGAAAAATGTATACCTGGAAGATGCTATTCTAAAAGCGAAAAAAGGCATTACGGCCGTTGACTCCGATGGCATAGAACTTAAAAATGTGCAGGTGATCACAGAAACAGGACCAGCCATTACTATTTTCAACACCAGGAACATGAAGGTCAGCGGCCTCACCTATAACGAAACAAGTGAGCCGGTTATAAAAGTGATGGGCCCGCTTACCCAAAACGTGAAACTGGATGCAAAAGACTTTAAAGACATGTCGAAGCAGGTTTCGAAAGGCAAGGACCTGGACAGTAAAGCGCTTAGTATGCAATAATATTGGCAGATTTTCTGGCTCGGCCAGACGCATTAATTTTTAGCCAAATTAAAATTCAGGCTCAGATCGAGGCAATTTAAAACTGCTTTGGTCTGAGCTTTTTCATTTTTTCTTACATCAGGTCTGGAATCTGATTTTCCTGCTGTTGCCTTGGGGGGAACCGGTGTGGGCGAAACACTACTGCCTGGTGGCTTGGCTGCCGTGGCTTAGTTTTGTAGGTGATGTGCCCGAAAGCATCCTGAAATAACAGCAGCCCTTGGGGGTTAACTGGTATGGAAAGCTTCGGAAGGCCATTTCTATTAGAAGAATTTGAAGGGCTGAACAGGATATCACAGGATAACTTATACAGCAATAGGTTATATTTTTGAGAAAGAGTCTGCTACCATTCCGCTGCCTCAGCTATACAAACAAAAGCCCATGAACCGTTTACTCCCATTTCTGCTATTACTTGTTGCCTTTACCTCTCATGCTGCCTCGGCCCAGGATTTTGTACTCGTAAGTGCCGACACCAAGGTGCAGCTAGTATACGACCCCACCGAAGCCAAACTAGACTCTATTACGGCTCATTTGCTGGCCCAGGATATTGAGCTGGTAACTGGCTACAGGCCACTGGTGCGCACCAGCTTGAGCCAGGCAACTGGCAACGTTATTTTAATTGGAAAGGCTGAATCGGGAATGGTAAAGCAGGTGCTGGGGAGCCAGCCGGAAATGACCGGTAGCCTCAAAGGAAAGTGGGAGGCATTTGCGCTTGAAGTTATAAAGAACCCACGCCCTAATATTAACAATTTGCTTGTTGTAGCTGGCAGCGACAAGCGAGGAACAGCTTACGGTGTTTTTCATCTGTCGGAGAAAATAGGGGTGTCGCCCTGGTGCTGGTGGGCTGATGTAAAGCCGGTGCCGCAAAAGGAACTCATCCTTTCTGATCTGGCTTTTGTCTCGGCACCGCCATCTGTAAAGTACCGGGGCATTTTCCTGAACGACGAAGACTGGGGGTTACAGCCCTGGGCGGCACAAAACCTCGATACTGATGTAAAGGATATCGGCCCGAACACCTACGCCAGAATTTTTGAACTCCTGCTCCGACTGAAGGCTAACCTGATCTGGCCGGCCATGCACCCCAGCACCAAAGCTTTTTTCCATTATCCGCTGAACCCAAAAATGGCCGATGCCTACGGAATTTTAGTTGGTACATCGCATGCCGAGCCGATGCTGCGCAACAACGTAGACGAGTGGAACGAGAAAACGATGGGGGCTTTCGACTATTTCAGTAACAAGAAAACAGTAGCCGGATATTGGGAGAAACGCGCTAAAGAAGCGGCCGGCATAGAGGCCATTTATACGCTCGGCATGCGTGGCATACACGATAGCGGCATGACAGGGGCCAGCAGCAAAGCAGAGGCGGCAAAAATGCTGGAGCAGATAATAGCAGACCAGCGCAGCATGTTGCAAAAGCACGTGAACACCAACATAGCTGCCGTGCCACAGGCTTTTACGACCTATAAAGAGGTGCTAGAAATATACGACCACGGCATGAAACTGCCCGAAGACATTACTATTGTGTGGCCCGACGATAATTACGGCTACATCCATCGTTTCAGTAACAAGCAGGAGCAGCAGCGGGCAGGCGGTTCCGGCATCTATTACCACGCCTCCTACTGGGGCCGTCCGCACGACTACCTCTGGCTCAGCAGTACGCACCCGGCCCTGATCAGGGAAGAAATGGCGAAAGCCTATGAGATGCAGGCTAAGGAGCTGTGGGTGCTGAACGTGGGTGATATTAAACCGCTGGAGTACAACATACAGCTGTTTCTGGACATGGCCTACAACGTGGAGCCGTTTCTGAAGGAGAGCAGCTATGTAAAACAGCATCAGCAGGATTGGCTGGCAGGCATATTTGGGCAGGAGCGGGCGCCGCAACTGAACCAGATCATGTGGCAATACTACCAGCTGGCTTTTGAGCGCAAACCCGAATTTATGGGCTGGAGCCAGACCGAACCCACTACTAAAACCCACTACACTGCCTACAACCACTTTTACTACGGCGACGAGGCACAGCAGCGTCTGGACAGGTACAAGGCCCTGGAGCAACAGGTAAAGAAGCTACGATCAGAGGTAGGTACAGAGCAGGCAGATGCGTTTTACCAGCTGGTATACTACCCGGTGGTGGGAGCCTCGCTACTAAACCAGAAATTTCTGTACCGCGACAAGCATAAACTTTACAGCCTCCAAAATCGCTCCAGCGCCACCGATTATGGGCAGCTGGCCAGGCAGGCACACCAGCAAATAGAGCAGGAAACCGAATTTTACAACAACCAACTCAGCAGCGGCAAGTGGCGAGGCATGATGTCGATGAAGCCTCGCGACCTGCCTGTATTTCACGAGCCAGTGCTGCCGGAGCTTAAACCACAGCCTTCAGCGGCAGCATGGAGCATTGCTCCTGAAGGCTTTGTAAGAGCCGATTCCTCACTACTGCGTCTGGGAGCAAGCGGGTTCGACTTGCCAGCCTTTAGCCCCTGGGGCAGCCAGCGCTACTTTCTTGATATTTTCCTGACCGGAAATCAAACGGTGAACTGGAAGGTAAACACCTCCGCTAACTGGATTAAGGTATCGGAGGTTAAAGGCGAGTTAAGTGCCACAACCAGCCGGAAAGAGCACCGACTCTGGGTAAGCGTTGACTGGGGCAAATTGCCGAAGAAGAAACCAGCCCAAGGTTACGTAACAATTAAAGGAGCCGGAAAAACATACAAAGTAGCCCTACAAGCTTTAGCGCCATCTCATGCAGATCTGCTTTCGTATAAAGGGTTTGTAGAGACAAACGGCTATGTGGCCATGCATGCCAGCAACTACAGCCGGAAAACCGATCGGGGAGCGGCGAACTGGGCAAAGGTAGATGGCTTAGGATATGCAGGTAATTCGTTAATGGCCTTACCACTACAAGCGGCACCTGTAAACGGAACTGCTGATATAACCCAAACTGCCGCCATGGTTGAGTACGATTTTTATTTGCTGGCTGATGCGGCTGCTCCTGTGGTTACTGTAAATACCTTGCCTACGCATCCGCTCACAAACGAATACAGCTTGCGTTACGCTGTTTCTGTAGACGATGGCCCACTGCAGATCGTTGATTTTAAAACCTTCGGAAGAAGTCAGGAATGGAAACAGCATGTATTACAAAACCGGGCACAGCGCCACATCAAGCTGCAGCCATTACAGCAAGGGCAGCACGTACTCAAAGTGTTCAGCATAGACCCCGGCGTGCTGCTCGACTATATTACTATTGATGTAGGAGGTTTAAAGCCAGCCTATTCTATTGTTCCTGAAACCGTAAACAGATAACGAGCGCTACCCTTGGAGCCTAAAAGACGTTTTTACATTTGGAAGGGTATTTTTATTAGAATAATTTGATTGCTAGATGATTGAATAGCTAATGGTCGATTTGAAAATTTGAAGTGGAGTAAATCTGTTTTAATGATTGATTAGGAGAATGCCTGAACAAAGAAATTTTTGCTAACATTTGTTTGTAATTGGTTTTTTTGAATTTAAGTGTTAAACTTACATTTATAATCTGAAACGCCTTATAAAACAGGTATCTTCAGGCAGCAATTTCTTAACCATTTCGTTTAAACTTATTTTATATGAAAAAAAGACTGCTCAGTTTTTTCATCTTTTTTGCCAGCTTTTCTGCATCTGCACAAAACACGGCAACACTCTCTGCTCAAACAAATCCGGAACGTGTTATTAGTCGGCACATATACGGGCATTTTGCTGAGCACCTGGGCCGAAGTATCTACGGAGGCTTTTATGTGGGCGAAGACAATAAGAAAATTCCGAATACTGCCGGCGTGCGCAACGATGTGGTAGATGCCTTAAAAAAACTGAAAGTACCGAACCTGCGCTGGCCCGGTGGCTGCTTTGCCGACACCTACCACTGGAAAGACGGTATTGGACCGAAAGAGAACCGACCTACCATCGTGAACACCTGGTGGGGTAATGTAACAGAGAACAACAGCTTTGGCACGCACGATTTCCTGAACATGTGCGAGCTGCTGGGCACAGAGCCATACCTGGCCGGGAACATGGCCAGCGGCACAGTACAGGAGCTTATGGACTGGGTACAGTATGTTAATTTCGAAGGCGAAAGCCCGATGTCGAAACTGCGCAAAGAAAATGGCCGTGAAAAACCCTGGAATGTGAAGTTCTGGGGAGTAGGAAACGAGGCCTGGGGCTGCGGTGGCAACATGACACCCGATTACTATGCCAACGAGTACCGCAAATACGCCACCTTTATGGCCGGCTGGACAAACGAGAACAACCTGTTCAGAATTGCCTCAGGCGCAAACTCTGCCGATTACAACTGGACAGAAACGCTTATGAAAAACATACCGCACAATATGCTGGGCGGTGTGGCTTTGCACCATTATGCTGTTATCGACTGGGCTAAAAAAGGACCATCTAAAGACTTTACGGAGCAGCACTATTTTGCCACCATGAAAAGTGCCCTCTTTATGGAGGAACTGGTAAACAAACATTCTGCTATCATGGACAAATACGATCCGAAGAAAACAGTGGCTTTGGTAGTAGATGAGTGGGGAGGCTGGTACGAAGTAGAGCCAGGCACAAACCCTGGCTTCCTGTATCAGCAGAACACGATGCGCGATGCCATGATTGCCGGTGTTACCCTGAACATCTTCAACAACCACAGCGACCGCATCCGTATGGCAAACCTGGCGCAGGCTATTAATGTGTTGCAGGCCGTTATCCTGACAGATGAGGAGAAAATGCTGCTGACCCCGACTTACCATGTAATGGAAATGTACAATGTGCACCAGGATGCCTTTTACCTGCCGCTTAACCTGAAGACTGTAGATTACACCATGGGCAACGAGAAACTGCCTGCTGTTTCTGGTTCAGCCTCTAAAGACAAAAACGGTGTAACCCACATCACGCTGGTAAACATTGATCCTAAAAAAGGACAGGATGTTACGGTTACCATTGATGGAGCCAAGTTTAAATCAGTGGGTGGCCGTGTGCTGGCTTCTAAAAATATTCAGGACCATAACACCTTCGATAAGCCAAATAATATTACACCAACCAATTTTAAAGGCGCTAATCTGAAAGGAAACAACCTGACTGTTAAGCTTCCGGCTTGCTCAGTGGTAGTACTGGAGCTAAAGTAGACAAACACTGCCGCCTCCTTCTGGTGGAGCTGGATGTAAGATGGCCGAAACCATAGAACTACCTTGAAAAACATTCAGAAGCGAGTAAGTGAAACAGGAGCATGTAGCAGGATGGTTTGCTCGCTGCATGCTCCTGTTTTTTTGCCCTACAGCTGAAGACCGTTTCGAACAAAAGGAAAAGCTACAGCAGGTAAAGCGGACACCCAATCAGCAGGAGCTATTTAGCACAATTTAAAATTATTAATTTATTTCTACATATGAAGCTACATTCTAAGTTTAGCAAAATAGCAGGAGGAATTGCCCTGGCAGGCCTTTCTTTTGCAGTTACCCCAGCCATGGCCAATATGCCCGCAGACACAGTGGTGAAGGCAACAGGCAACCCCATATTTACGCATAAATACACAGCCGATCCGGCGGCACTTGTACATAAAGGCAAGGTTTACCTATACGCTGGCCACGACCAGGCAGCTCCCAGGCACGAAGGGTATGTCATGAACGAGTGGCTGGTATTCTCTTCGGAGGATATGATTACCTGGACGGAACACCCTGTGCCGTTGGCTCCCAAAGATTTTAAGTGGGCCAGTGGCGATGCCTGGGCTTCGCATGTGATTGAGCGTAACGGCAAATTTTACTGGTACTCTACCGTAACGCATGCTACCAAACCTGGTAAAGCCATTGGGGTTGCGGTGGCAGATAACCCAATTGGTCCGTTTAAAGATGCCATCGGAGAAGCCTTGATTACCAACGACATGACGACTGATACCAAAATCAGTTGGGATGATATTGACCCTGCTGTGATACTAGACGATAAAGGGCAGGCTTATATGTTTTGGGGTAACACCATTTTATATTACGCCAAACTAAAAGAAAATATGATTGAGTTAGACGGCCCTATACAAAAGGTCGCTAACCTGCCGCATTTTACTGAAGCTCCTTGGGTCCATAAGCGCAAAGACTGGTATTATTTGTCTTACGCTTACCAGTTCCCCGAAAAAACGGCCTATGCTATGAGCAAGAGCCTCGACGGGCCCTGGGAATACAAAGGAATATTAAATGAGATAGCGGGTAACTCCAATACAAACCATCAGGCTATTATTGATTTCAAAGGAAAGACTTACTTTATCTACCACAACGGCGGCGTTCAGACAGACGGCGGGAGCTTCCGCAGATCAGTGTGTATTGATTACCTCTATTACAACAAAGATGGCTCCATTAAGCGTATTCAGATGACTTCTGAGGGAATTAAGCCTGCAAAATAATCTAAATAACGCGCAGCCACTGCAAATGCCTTGGCCGCAACTGCTTAGCTACTTAAATCAAAATCCCGCTTTCCGGAACATTTCTGGGAAGTGGGATTTTTGTTTAACCATAAATGCTAGTAAAAAGGCGCGGCAGGAGAGGAAATATGGGCTTACTTTATAAAGAAATGGTAGGAGTTGTGGTGTGTCTGCAAGCTTGAGACAGCCGGGTGGCTGAATTTCCTATGGAAGACGTTTTAAAAAAGCCCTTCCATCTGGAGTCGCTTTAGCGGAAAACTCCTTTGGAAGGGCTTATTGATTTTAAAAATGAATTGGAGACGTAGGAATCTCCTAAAACTAATTGCTGCTGTCTCTGCGGCGTATTTTTATTCTGATAGCGTTTTCGATAGGTTTTTCGGAGACTAAGGTAATGTAGCCACCACCACCGGCACCACTTAGCTTCCAGCCGAGCGCTATGTCTTTGTAACTGTCGATTTGGTTCAAAATAGCCTCATCGACCATGTTCGGGAACAGGTTGATCTGTGCCTCAAACGATTTCCGGAAGTTTTCACCGAAGGCTTTGGCATCTTTGTTTTTAATGGCTTCCCAGCAGTTGTCAGCTGCGCCGGCCAGGGCTTTGGCTCCTGCTTCGCTTAAGTTGGTATTGTCCAACACGGCGTAATCTGATGTTCTGGGGCCAAGCGTTACCAGGTATAAATGCGACTCCAGCCAGTCCAGCACCTCATCGTCGTGCACCGACTCTATTTGTTCGGGCCAGTAGTTGTTGTTGTAGTAGAGGCGGTTCAGGCCTGGCAGCACGATGCCCAGCGCATCCTGAGATCCGGCCACTTCTTTTGTGCCGGGAGGGTTTTCGTAGGTAAATAAAATTTTGGCCAGCTTCTCAGAGTCACCTGCCGGTATGGAGGTGCGCCAGAGTTCAATGGCCTTGTTGCGCGTGCTGGATGCCATGCCACTACGGTTATTAAACTCCAGGGTAGGTTCTATCGAAATGGTAAGCACAGGCCCGGGGTGGTAAGCCGATACGAAGGGCTGATCTAGCCATCCGCCTGCAATATCAATCCGGAACGGTATTACACACTCGGTACGCAGGCTGGTGGTACTTCTGGCTGGCAGGTTTTCGTGCGGAATACGTTTCAGCACTTTGTATTCGATGTTGCGTTCTTTGCAAATTTCAGCCTTGGCAGCCGTGGCTCCATCTTCGTTAACAATAAATATGTCTGGCCCGATTTCGTCCAGCTCTTTTATAAAGTCCATGATGCCGTAGCCTTTGTTAACGTGGCAGCGAGTTGTGCAGCCAAGTGCCTCGATCATGTAGCGGCGCTCATCCTGGGAGTTGACCGGGTAGCGGCCTTTGAGTTGATGCACATTTTCGTCGTTGCCAATGCACACGTGCAGGTCGCCAAATTCAGCAGCTTCTTTTAAAAAAGCAACGTGTCCGCTATGGAGCAGGTCGAAGCAGCCTGTTACCATAACTTTTTTCTTGTTTTCCATTAAAACGATTTTCTAGGCAGGGTGTCTGATTCCTGATTCTTTTGTGCGTTAGCTAACGCAAAACGAGCTATACGGCACAACCTGAAAGCAGTTCCCTCTTATAAAGTTGTTTTCTGAATTATTCTAATCAAAATGGCCTCCAAAACAAAATTCAGGCATTACTCCTCAAGGGTAGCCCAGGGTGAAAATTGCCTCTGGAGGAATATGTCTTAGTTCTCGCCACTAAAGTCTTTAAATGTTTTGGAGATGTTCTCGTTTGTTGGCTTTTGCTTATTCTGCCAACCTGCATCCAACTCCAGCGCTACAAGGCCCTTCAGGTTCATAACAGCTACAAAGTCATCTACATCTTTTAAAAATTCTACGGAGTTGCCTCTGCGGCGCGCCGATTTAAGTGCGTACTTTCTGGCAAAGATGTCGCCTTTGGTTTGTAGCTCGTTGCGCTTCTCCATAATGTAGTTCAGGCGTTCGATCAGGTCTTTGGTGTTGCGTCCTAAAACTTCTGTTGCTTCCAGGGTCCCGATGGTCATGACCATAGTGCCACCAACCGTAGTGATTTTTTTAGAAGTAGCGGCCTCTTCTACCACTACAGGCGCTACACCCGTCATAGCTCCGAGGGAGGCGTTGGTAAGGGAGCGGCCTTTTTTGCCTTTCCGGGCACGGTTATACTTTTTCTTCAGATCTCTTTCGGCTTCCTTTAGCTGCTCCATCAGGTCCCAGGCCTTAACCAGCGAGGAGCGGTATTCGTTGTATAGCTTCTGGTCTTTCTCCACCTCATTAACCGTGTTCACAATAGAGAACGTCACTTTACGGTCATCGCCTTTATTCGATTTATCTACCACATAAAAGGTAATAGAAAAGGTGAGGGTATCGAGGGGGTCTTTTACAAAATCGTAGCCTGGCCGCCATATAAACTCGTATTGCGATGGTGTATTTTTTACCAGCGCCGTAGAGGGCACATTCGGATTATCTGAAATAAAGCTGAAAGAAGCTATATCGCTCTCGCCGTTCTCGTCGGTTAGCTGAAACTTAAGGTTAATGGTAGCATCTTCGTTATGCACAAACTTAGACTGCGACGGAAACATCTGGATGCTGGGCGGAATATCCTGCTGCGTTACCTCGATCTGGAACTGGCCTTTCGTCCGGGCCTTTGCCGGTTGGTCCTCCACGTAAAACTCAAGCGTTATAGGCTTGTTCTGCAACTGCCGGAACTGCGTGGTAGAGGGTTTCCAGGTAAATTCGCCCTGCTCCGAAAGTTTGGCTCCCTGTGGCATGGAGTTAGGGATTGGAATAAAAACCACCGGATCGTTGTCTTCATCTTTTATAGCCGAAGGTTCAATTCGGTAGGTATTAGTAGTGTTGAAGCGCACATAAAAAGGCTTCAGTTCGCCTACTATTGGCGGACGGTTTACGTGCTCCACAATAAAATCTATTACCTGGCTGGCTCTTTCCTCCTTTTCGTTTGTTACCTCGAACTGCAACTGCACCGTGCGGGTCTTATCGAGCCTGTCTACGATGTCGTAGCTTGGGGTCCAGGAGAAATGGCCGAGCGAGTCGAAATTGATGCCTGGTATGCGCCCTTGGTTGAGGGAGTACACATAACGGCTGCCGGTGCCGCCAATAGCCTTTACTTCAAATTCTAACTTTTGTCCTTCCTTCAGCACATTCCAACCTGGCATATCCGGGAAAACAAGTTTAAGCGAAGAGTTTTTGCTAGTATTTTTCGAACTCTCAGGTACAATAATCTCTACCTGAGCATTTGTTTTAGCGAGAAATAAGAGAACTGCGGAAAAAAGTAAAACGCACTTTTTCATATAAAGAACTTGACGTAAAATTCAGGAGTTAAAGTTAGTAAAGGTGTAGGGATTGCAACAACGCCTGGTGATAATAAATTTCTCAGCAATTAAACCTGCAGCTTCTTACTGAGAAGATTAAGGTATCAGTGAAACACTTATAAAGCCATGCTTACGTAATACTCATCACTTTATACGCTGTTGAGAATTTTTACCGATAAAATTAAAATGAATTCATAAACGGCTACTACAAAAAATGGGCCACCTCTGTTGCTGAAGTTTTCCTGACATTAAATGACCTAAAAATAGGGCAAAATTGTAAGGAGATGCAACCCTGAATAGAATTTTAACAGCTGAATTCTTTAACTATGACCCTTGAGCTTACTTTTTAACTTACTGATCGATAGTAATATATGTTCAGATTTTGGGATATAAGCTAGTGGCAAAACAAGTAATGCGGTCTTTAAACTAAATTTGTAATTTAAAGATATATAAATATTTTTTTTAGCCTCTTTTTTGTCACCAGACCTAATGTCGGTTAATGAAATGGCTTTATAGATGTCTGCTATTTTGCTTTTTATAAGATCGTTGTATCTATTGCCAAAATAGTTGTTTATAGAAGAGAACGTATAAACATCTTTTAATAAGGCTCGCTTTAAATTTTGATAAGAAGACGTGGCATTAAATATTGCGCCTCCGGTATGAATTCTATACACTGCCATTACCTCATCTGAGTAGGCAATTTTTCCATGCGCTGCATTCAGCATATGAAGCACCCAGTCACCAGCCCCTGTATTATAAAAAAAATCAGGACACTCCTTAAAAAGACCATGCCTGAAAACACAGGAGGCCGTACATAAGAAATTCTTTTTAAACAAATCCTCTAAGGTGCTTATTGGTTTCTGACCTTTGTTAGATAGTTCTTCTCGCCCGGTTACCTCGTTTTTTTGAATAACTCTATGGAAAGAGATACTGAATTCGGCGTTCTGATCTAAAAAATCTACCTGCTTCTGGAGTTTGAACGTGTCTGTCCAGTAGTCATCTCCCTCGCATAAGGCAATATATTTTCCTGAACAGCTTTGAAAGGTCTCGATGAAGTTTTTCATCATGCCTAAATTATGCTCTGGTAACAGCAATTTTATTTTGTCAGGAAATTTTGCCTTCAGATTCTTTACAATTTCCCGGGTTTTATCAGTAGAGCAATCTTCGCCAATTACTAATTCGTAGTCAAAGTTGGTTTCCTGCATCATGATTCCTTCAACAGCTTGCTGTATATAAGGCTCATGATTATAAGTAATCATACATATACTTACTTTTGGCGGCATTGCGTATCCTATATTATTCTAAAACCTTAATTACACGGGCAGGTGTGCCTATTACAACTGTATTAGCTGCCACATCTTTGGTAACAACAGCGCCGGCACCAACTATGGCTCCATCACCGATCTTAATCTTTGGCAAAATGGTTGCGCCTGCACCTATAGTAGCAAAATTGCCTATAGTAACGCCTCCAGTAATATTACAGCCGGGTGATATCTCTGCGTACTGACCAACCGACACATCGTGGTGGAGGGAGGTGCGCGCGTTTATGAGGGCACCTTCTCCAAGTATAACACTGTTGGTGATAATGACGTGCGACATAATATTTATTCCTGGCTCCAAAGTTACATCGTACTGTCCGATACTGGCGGTGGCAGCAATAACAGATGTAAGAGTGCCTCCGAGATTTTTAAATTTTTGACTTACCTGATAACGTTGCTGAGGCCTGCCTATTCCAACTGCAAAGTCAGTATTATGCGTAAAAATCTCCTTAACCTGGTCTGTGTTCCGAAGTATAGGGAAGACATCGTATAATTTGTCGGGTAAGTTTGGAGTGATTTCATCAAAAAAATACAGCTGATCTATTAGCTGCTCTTCCGGCAAAATACTGAGAAGTTCTTTTGCATGACCACTTGCCCCAATAATTATCATATCAATAAAGTTTAGTTACCAATGGGTCACAGAGGGTAAGCCGCACAAAAGGGTTAAGATTTTAAAGTTCCAGCTTAATGTTTTATTGTGTTTTTTACTAGAGCCCCTTAGGCCACTTATTCAAAAGTAAAAGACGTAAGCATTACATAGTTCTCTAAACTTATTTTAAGCTTCATATTGCTGGTAATGCCGTTATTTGTAAGGTTATAGCGCTTAATGGAGGTTACTCAATAGCCGTTGACCCTTGGCACAATTCTGGTAAAAAAACTTCTGAAGGCCATTTTCATTAGAATAATCCAACAGCATATAATTAGCAGAGGCTTCTATACAACGGATAGATCTCGGTAGCCGATAATTAAGGAGCCATGCATAATGGTTGGTCAAGCATTATCACTCTTTCATTAAAACAGGATGCTTATTTAGCCAAGGTGGAGATACTGTAAAGGTACCTTTGTACTATTAATTGTTTTGAGCACGCAACAAGGCCCTCGAAATCATGTCTATTTCTTCGTAGGATAAAGTATGGTACAAGGGGAGGCAAAGTACCCGCCTAGAAATATCATCAGATACAACGACTGACTGCTCTTGCCGAACATAATGAAGATTTTCTAAAGAAGGGTAAAAATAGCGTCTCGGGTAAACATACACGCCCTGCAGTGCTTCTATTGCATCTAAAAGTGATTTTTCACTTTCAAAAATTATGGCATAATAAGCATGATTAAAGTCAGCCTTCTGCTGAATCAATGGCCTGCCTACCCGCAGTGCTCGGAGCATGTAATCGTACCTGGCTGATAATGCCTTTCTCTCCTCCAGTATCTTTGCTACATATTTAAGGTTGCAAAGACCCATGGCTGCATGAAATTCACTATTCTTACCATTAATGCCTACATTGAAGAACTTTTCCGGCCCTTCGTGACCAAAGTTGCGCATGTGCGCGATCTCCTTAGCTATTGTGGCATTTTGGGTTATAATAGCTCCTCCCTCTATAGTATGAAATAATTTGGTAGCATGAAAACTCAAGGTACCGATATCTCCAAAATGGAAAATTGATTTGCCATTGTAGGTCGTGCCAAATGCATGTGCACCATCGTAAATAACCTTTAGAGAATGTTTTGCTGCAATTTTTTCTATTGCTTCAACATCGCAGGGGTTACCGTATACATGTGTTGCAAGTATAGCAGTAGTATCGGGTGTAATGGCAGCTTCAATTAGCGAAGGATCGATATTCAGGGTTTCAGGATGAATATCAACAAAAACAGGTATACAGCCTTCCCATACAATACTGCTTGTAGTAGCCACATAGGAGAAAGGTGTTGTAATTATCTCACCGGTTAAGCCAAGAGCCTTTATCGCTATCTGTAGTGCAATTGTTCCGTTGCTTACGTAAAATAAATGCGGAACATCGAAATACTCTTTCAGTTTTAGCTCCAGCTCATTTACCAGAGGTCCGTTATTGGTGAGCCAGCCTCTGCTCCAAATTCCATTAATATAATGGTCATAATCTTCTCTGGGTGGAAGAAAAGGCTTAGTTACATTAATCATGCTACTTGTTTACGATATAAAGTACAGAACCTGGATCGATGCCATTCGCTGAGAACGCATCTTTTTTAAAATCTTTGGTTGTAAATTCTTTCACCTCGAACCCGGCCTCCTGAAGGCGCTCTTTAAAGCCTGCTTTAGAATATAAACGTATGTGATCATCCTGTCCAAACCTGCGCCATCTTTCACTTTCATCTGTTACGGTAGGGTCTTCCTTAATTTCAGTCGCAGATTTAAATATTGGTACCATTGCAATGCCCCAACCACCAGGTTTCAACACTCTGTATAATTCCTTCATCGCTTTTTTATCGTCGGGCACGTGTTCCAGCACGTGCGAGCAGACAAAAATATCGAAAGTGTTGTCCTTATAAATGTGCATATCCGTAAGGTCAACTTTGTCATCGACTTCAGGCATATATAAGTCAGCAGACCGATACGCTATATTTTTTTTCTTTTTTATAAAAGCAGCAAGCGCTTTTGCAGGAGCAATATCAAGCAAATTATAAGTTTTATCAGGCTCTATGCTTTTATTAAAGAACAAGGCATAGAGTCTGTCTCTGTCGGAACCTCCACATAATGGGCAGTTATAAGCAGTTACGTTTAATGTTTCTGCATCCTCAAGAGCATATGGGAACCCATATTTAGCTGTCATTTCCAGGTAATGCTTATCTAAGGGCTCAAACTCATAAATTTTCTCTTGGCAGAGTGTACAGGTTATTTTTGGAG
The DNA here is from genome assembly GCF_008017455.1 of Pontibacter qinzhouensis. Lineage (GTDB taxonomy): Bacteria > Bacteroidota > Bacteroidia > Cytophagales > Hymenobacteraceae > Pontibacter > Pontibacter qinzhouensis. Next base: position 83,989 of record NZ_VRTY01000015.1, read on the forward strand.
TTTCAGTTAAACGAGATAGCCTGTACTTTAATTTTTTTAGTTCTGACCGCATATAGAAGTATTGCTTTAGGTTCTGATGCAAAATTAAGAAATTGTTTAGAAGAAATTACTTCTTAATTCTGATGGTTTACTTTTGGATGTAAAAATGCCATTACGTTTAGTACTATAAAAGGATGATGATTTTCGGCAGTAGGAACAGGTAATTACATATTGTAACTTAACTTGTATCTTTTTTACGTCCTAAGTGAAAAAATTAAAATAACTGTTTGAATTAGGCACTTAAGCAATAACCATTTTATAGGGATGTGGAGGAGCGGCCACCATCCTTTTGAGGAG
>NZ_VRTY01000150.1 GCF_008017455.1 Pontibacter qinzhouensis
GGGGGTATGAACCTGGCCGTTTCGGGTATTTTTTTCGGTGGAAGGCAAATAAAAACAGCAGTACCAGAAAAAGCAGGAAGAACAGGATGAAATAGGCAACAGAAAAAATCATAAGGTCGAAAAAGTATATCCACAGGAGACGAAGTGCTCCAGAAAACGAGGAAGCACGAACTCCAGGTTTCGCTGCGCTTTCAGGCTGTCGTGAAATACGATAATGCTGCCACTTTGGGTATACTTTATTGCTTTTTTAAGGCAAGCTTCGGGTTGTAAAGTTTTGTCGTAATCGTTGGTGAGCACATCCCACATAATAAGTTCGTAACCCTGCTCCCGCAGCACCCGGGCCTGTTTTCCGGTAATGCGCCCGTGCGGAGGTCGAAATAGTTTTCTGGCCTGCCCTGCCGGGTACAGCTTTTCTAATTCGGTGTGGCAGCGCGCTGTATCGCCTACATAGGCAGGTAAGGTTGTTTGCCAGCCTTTCAGGTGATGGAAGGTGTGGTTCGCGAGCACATGCCCCTGTTGCAGCACTTGCTGCGCAACATCGGGGTGTCTGGCCACGTTGTCGCCTACGCAGAAGAATGTAGCTTTCGCCTGGTACTGTGCCAGCTGCTTCAGCACAAAAGGTGTAACAACCGGAATGGGTCCGTCATCGAAGGTAAGATAGAGTTGCTTGCCAGCAGCAGGTTTATGCCAGGTATAGCCCTGCATCAGCTTTTTCAGAAATGCTGGTGTTTTATGAAATCGGATCAATGGTTTTGGGTCCTGCTACATTTGGCGGGAATCTGTTAAACTCCCGAAGAACTGAATTATTCTAATGAAAAAGGCCTCCGGAAGCTTTTTAGAGTTAAATTGCTCCAGGGTATTGATTGCCAGCGAATCAAGAATTTGAGTTAAAACTGGTGCCTCGCCAACATAAAATTAGAAATTAAAACTGATGATGGCGAGAGTGTCCGCGCTTGTACTGACTATTCCGCTGCCTCTGGCCACTTATTTGAACCTGCACGAAAGCAAGGTAATGTCATCGTCGAACTTGGCTTCTTCGTTGTAGAGGTGTATTTCTTTCAGCAGCTGCAAGTGCAGTAGCCTGGAGCTCAGGAACCGGTGCTTCTGCATGTAGTTAATGGTACCCTCCACACCAAACTCTGCCTCTGAGGCATCGAAAACTTCGGTGAGGCCATCGGTATAGCAGAAGAGCACCGACCGCCTGGGTACCTGAATGGTGGTAACAGACATAAACGGTAGCACATCGAACACACCTAACATGGTGCAGCCTTCGTTCAGTAGCCGGTGCGAATTGTCTTCCAGCAACAAAATAGGAGAATTGTGGCCTGCATTTACGTAACTCAATTCGCGGGTTTTGCGGTTGTAGATGGCCAGAAAAGCAGTGATAAACTTTTCGGCAATCGCGTTCCGGTAAATCAGGTTGTTCAGTTCCGATACCACGGTGTTCAGGTCGGCCACCTGCCGCAAAATGGTACGCAAACCAGCCTGGAAATTCGACATGAGCAAAGAGGCAGGCACTCCCTTCCCTGATACATCGGCCACACAAAACAGGAACTGGTCCTGGTCTATATCTATAAAATCGTAGTAGTCGCCGCCAATCGAAGAGTGCGGAATATAGCTGGCATGTATGGTTACATCTTTGTCGTTGGGCAGCGACTTCGGGAACAGCATCGACTGCACCTCACGGGCAATCTCGATCTCGCGCCTGATAGACTCCTGTGCCAGCCGTTGCCGGTTCATGCGGTGGTTCTCTATGGCCACCAGCATAATGTTACTGACTGTCTGCAGAAAGTTAAGTGCCTCCAGGTTGTTGTAGTACGGCTGAATTTTACCGATCATAACAAAAGCCAGCACCCGGCCATTGTGCAAAATCGGGATTACGATCTCGAAGCCTCGCCAGCGCTTATCTACCTGCAAGCCTGCGATAAATGTAATTTCCTGGAGGTTCACAATTTCTTCCGGCATTTCACATTTCATGAAATCCATTTCTGTGCCATAGCAAATTTTGCACTGCCAGTCTTCGTCGTGCACAAACAGTACCAGCCGATTTATCTGCAGCTGCGCCAACAGTGTGAAGTGGTAAATCTTATACAGCGCACTCTCAGGCAGGTTTTCGTTAATGGCCTGCGTTATCTCTAACAAAGCCGATAGCTCCAGCTTCTTTAATTGCAGCTCCTGCTGTGTATTCGGTACAATGATTTCAGACATTGGAAAGCGGGATTTTAGGATCATAAGCATCGCGCAAACCATTACCCAACAGGTTAAAAGCGAGCACAAGCAAACTAATACAAATACTTGGTAAAAGTACTAAATAAAGGCCAGCTCTGGCACCTATCAGCTGAAAACCTTCGTTCACCATCATGCCCCACGAGGGTGCCGGCGGCTGAACTCCGAGGCCCAGAAAACTTAGCCCGGCTTCTACTAGTATGGCCGAGGCAAAATTGGCAGTTGCAATAACAATGAGCGGCCCGATAATGTTTGGGAGCAGGTGGTGGAAAATAATTTTATACTGCGTTACCCCCAGCACCTGCGCCGCCTCCACATAAGTTTTTTCCTTCAGGCTCAGGATCTGCCCCCGCACCACACGGGCTACCTCTACCCACATGGTGAGGCCAACGGCAACAAACGCAACCCAGACACCTTTGCTATCGAGGGCGAGGCTAATGGCGATCATCAGCATGATACTCGGCACCGACCAAACAACCGTCATCAGGAACAGCATCAGCTTATCGACCCATCCGCCGAAATAACCACCCAGGGCCCCTACCGTTATGCCCAGCACCAGCGATATCAGCACCGCCACAAACCCAATACCCAACGAGATGCGCGTACCCAGAATAAGGCGGCTCAGCACATCGCGGCCGGCTTTGTCGGTGCCCAGCCAGAAGGTGCGGTTCTCCAGGTTCTGCTGCCGTATGGCTGCTGCCATTTCAGCCTGGTTTTGGTACTGTCTGGGGTTATCTACCACCTCAGCCATAGCAAAAGCACGTACCTGGTCGGCCATGGCATTGTTGCTTCGGAGCGGTTGAGCATACAGGCTGTCGCCTTTAAAAGATACTTTTTCGACCGGTAGTTCTGAAAAAGCAGCTGGTTTGCCGGAGAGCACAAAGGCAAGCGGGTTCACCTGCTGCACTGCCGCATCCGGGCGGGTAATTTTCAGAATAGTAGTCGAAAAGCCGGGGGCACGTTTCTGCACCTGCACCAGTCCGTTGTTGGCATTTGGCGAACTATCGGGCATAAGGGCGTACCCACCCAGCGCCACCAGCACGGCCAGCACAATAACGGCAAGCCCCACCATGGCGGGCTTGTTGCGCAGCAGGCGTTGCCTGATGTAGTAAGATGGTGGCCTTGAAACAGGAGGCAACAAAACAGTACCTGCCATTTAAATAGAGTTGTGCACAATAAGGCCGGCTTTGGTAGCCAGAAAGAAATACTCTTTGCAATGGTGGCTGAAAGCTTTCTCGTTAAACTCCTGTTCGGTGTCCGGGTCAGGGTAAAATATTTTAATGTACCCCTGCTCCAGCAGCCTTTTCAACCCTGCACACAATTCATCGTCGGTTAGCGACAAAGTACTTCTGAGGTCGGTATAGGAAGTAACAAAATATAACTCGTCCAGTAAATCAAATTCGTTTTCACTCATGGGTTTCGGATTAAACGTCCTTTCCAGCTGTAGCGGCCCGTAAGCCCCTTTATGGCTGTATAAATTACATAAGGCGTGTACACCATTTGCAACGGTAGCATGTACACCAAATAACTTTTCCTGTTCAGAAAACTTAGAATACGCTTTAAAAATAAGAAATCTATTCCAAACTTGATAGCATAAGCCCCTACTAATACCCAAATGCTCATGTACCCGCCCAGCGCAAAGGGTACCGCCAGCAGCAGTAAGAAGTTGACCAGGAACACACTTAGCGCCAGCATTTGCACATGCCACTCCTGGTACGATTTCCATTTACTGGCCCAGCGCACGCGTTGCGAAATAAAACTTTTCAGGTTTTTGCGTGCCTCAGTGTACACAAGGGCCTGCTCGTTTTTAAGGAATGCCACGTTGCCCGGAAAATGCCTGTTGATCTTGTGCAGCAGAAATTCATCGTCGCCGGAGGCTACCTGTTCGTTGCCGCTAAAGCCTCCAACCTGCTCAAAAACCTCGCGGGTATAAGCCAGGTTGGCACCATTGCACATGTTTGGTCTGTTTAACTGAATAGAGGCTGCCCCGATTCCTATCAGCGAAGCGAATTCTACGAGCTGCATGCGCTCAAACAAGCTGTTGGTGTTGTAGAAAGACACGGGCCCACTAATGAATTTTGGCTGCTGGCTGGTATATATGTACTCAAAATGCGCCACCCAACCAGGCTGTACCCGGCAATCGCCATCAGTGAACACCAACAGCTTGCCCATCGCCAGTTCAATGCCTTTCTGCACGGCTGCCTTTTTCTGCGCCAGCCCCGTGTAGCTGGCCAGCTGAATGAGCCGCACGTTCATCTGGCCTTTACTCCTGTACTCGCTTACTACTTTGGCAGTACCATCTTCTGAATGATCATCTACTACCAGCACTTCCAGCAGCTCTTTGGGGTACCGCTGCTGCTCCAGGTCCTGCAGCAATAGGCGGATGGGACCTTCTTCGTTTCGGGCCGGTACAATAACCGAAACAGCCGTGGCAGGTAGGTAACCAACCGGGATATGAGTTACAGGCATTTTTTGCCACGCGTGCCAGCGCCGTACAATAAAGTATCCGTACACGGCCAGCGAAAGGAAGAGCAGGTAACTCATGCGCGTTTACCTTTCCGGAAAAACTTTAACCTGAAAACAAAGAGCAGACCGATGGCACTTGGCACCGCTATGTTCAGCAGCCATAAACTCAGGCTGGCACTTAGCACCTGCAACCGCTCCTGCCCCAGCAAACCAAACAAGTACATAGCCGATAATTCGCGCACGCCCAGGTCGGATATAATGGTGACAGAAGGCGCAACAGATTTAAGAAAGAAGGTGCCCGATACGCCGCTCAGATACTGCACCAGCGGCAGGCGCACCTGAAACAGGTACAGGAGCAAAATAAACTGTGTCAGAAAAACAAGGTAGCGGCCCAGCGAGAGCCAGAGCAACGCTGTAACCTCACGGGAGCTATACCTGTTCATGACCGCCACGTAACGCACAACCTTGCGTAAAGGCCGAACGGCAGCAACCAGCGCTACCATGGCGCGTGCATTGTAAAGCAACAGCAACAGGGCACACGTAAGGGCCAGCAAAAGCAGCAACACACTAAGGCAGGCAGCCGGGTACTGCTGCCAATAGAACACCACCATAAAATACAGCAAGCCAAACGATCCGACCAGCACAGTAGCCACCAACTGGCTGAACCGGCCTATAAAGATGGCCCCAATGGCATCGAGGCGCTGCCTGCTTTTTAATACGAGAACACGGCCGGCGTAATCACCTAATCTGTTGGGCGTTATAAAGCCTAGTGTAAGTCCTACCATTACTGCTTTATAGGCTCTTTTAAAAGACATGCGCTCAACCTTGCCACCTAATAACTGCCATTTCCGGGCCTCAAAGCCCCAGTTTACCGGAATGAGCAAAGCTGTAAGCACCAGCAGAAAACGTACCGGACTGGCAAAAGCCTCTTGCCAGATGCCGGCCCAGGTCAGGAGCGTATCGGGGGCTGAGAAAATCTGGCGGTATAAAAAGAAGAGGGTGAGCACCAGCACGATAGCTTTGCCCAGGTATAAAAGGAACCTCCTGTTGGAATCAATGTTCAAGTTATTGTCTTAATTTTGTGCCCTATGATTTCCACTCCCGCACTTCCGCCCCAAAAACTGATTCTTGGCATCGACCCTGGTACGCAGGAAATGGGTTACGGCCTCATCGAGGTAAAAGGTTCTAAGGTGCTGGTGATTCAGTATGGGGTCATTCACCTGAAGAGCTACAGCAATCACGCCATCAAGTTAAAGAAAATTTTTGACCGCATGATACAGCTCATCGACGAGTACCTGCCGGATGAGCTGGCCATTGAGTCGCCTTTTTATGGCACTAACGTGCAAAGCATGCTTAAACTGGGTCGTGCTCAGGGGGTTGCCATTGCAGCTGCCCTCTCGCGCGATATACCGTATGTGGAGTATGCGCCCAAAAAAGTGAAGCAGTCGGTAACCGGAAATGGAAATGCCTCGAAGGAACAGGTGGCCAGCATGCTGGTGCAGATCCTGAAGATTGAAACTGCCCCGAAGCTTTATGATGCCACCGATGCGCTGGCGGTTGCGCTGTGCCACCACTACCAGAAGGGTAACAATGCTAAGTCTGGAAGTAAATCGTGGAAAAGCTTCTTAACAGATAACCCCGACCGAATGCTGGGCAAGTAAGGGAGACGCAACCCTTGGCAGTAAAAGGCTTAAAATGCTTCTGAATGGCAATTTCATTAGAAAAATTTGGCTGAAGGTTCTAATTTCAGAATGGGATGTTTATAGTCTGCGACTTAACTTATCGGAATCCGAACTTGTACTGCCATCTTTAATAGAAAATAGAACACAAGATTATTTTTTATTCTGTGTAAATAGGAAAAGTCAACTGTTGATTTCAGATAAGTTGTGTCGTCAGCTATAATCAAGGCTTTTATTCCGGCTATACATATCAAGTTACTGCAAACTTTATATGTCAACGGATTTAGTTTTAGGTTGAAAACGAGATTAATGTTGCCATAACTTAAAAAGAGAGCTTCGTTTAACTCCATCGATCTTTGTAACTTTTTCTCCGGCGCTCATCAGGTTATTGTAAATCAGTTTTCTGTTGCTTTTTCTTCAGTGCCTTCCTTTTATTTTCCTCTACGCTGAACCTTACGATGGAGCTTACCACCTGTAGTGGCAACGGCTTTGAAAACGGGAATTGAATGGTGCCTTTCCTTTTTTTATAACCAGCAAGCTCTGCTTCAAAAGCCTCTATACCTGACGGACCCGTATAAAACCCTATATGGTTCTTGAAAGCTGCGAAGTGAACCAAATTGCCTTCCAGAACATAAGTAGGCATGGCATACTTTATGGTTTCTACAGCTTCTGGTGCCGCCGCCTGCACCGTGTGCCGCATCTGATGCAACAACAGCTGTATGTCTTCCGGAAAACCCGCAATATAGTCGTCTACAGTGGCTGGTATGGGTGCCTTCATTTGAAAAAATCAGGAATAAAGCTCTTCACAATCTGAAGTAGATACTTTTTTAATTTTAGACTACTTTCTACACCTCATTAATAGTAGCGTTAGAGGCTACTGTTTTCTCAAAACACAGGCTATTGTCAACGCCGGCATACTGACCGTAGTTTGGGATTAGGTTATAGCCGCTTCGCTCGTAAAGCCCAATTGCTTCGGGTTGCATTTTACCGGTCTCTAGTACACATTTTGCGTAGCCAAGTTCTTTTGCCCAGTCTTCTAAGGCTGCCAGTACCTTGGTGGCGATGCCACGTTTCCGGTGCTCCGGCACCACATACATCCGCTTAATTTCCTTGGTGGTCGGGTCGTATTCTTTTATAGCACCGCAGCCTACTGGTTTATCCTGGAGGTAGGCCACCACCACATGCTTTATTTTGTTTATTTTATTGAACTGCGCGTAAAAAGCATGGTCCTCTCCGTCTCGTATAGCCAGGTCTTCATCAAGAAGTCTTACCAGTTTTTCAAAATCCGGGTTATCAGAAGATGTCTTTACTAAGTTGATCATGCACGTACTTTTTATTTGTGTTTAATAGTGTTTCCAGCCATACCGGCTTTGCTTAAAAAGAATCTTTTATAGCAGCATTATTTCCTTTAGGTTGATAAAATGATTGACCTGAAGGCGACAAAGTGGCAGGTATGAATAGCAATTATTTACATAAAAATGGCCTCCAGAAGGAATTTCAGCAAAATAGTGTCAAGGGTCGGGTTACTGTTTGGCTTTTGCTTCGCCAAATTAAATAAAAGAAATTCAGAATTAGAAATTGGGTCTAGATAACTAATCTCACTTAAACAAGCAGCTTAATGCCTTGAGTTTTCAGATACAAAATTGACTTTGTACTAGCTTACTTTTTTCTGAAAGAATTCTATAGTCTCTTTCCAGGCAAGTTCTGCGGCGGCTTTATCGTATCGGGGTGTAGTGTCGTTATGGAACCCGTGGTTCACGTTTTCATGCATATGAGCTTTGTACTGCTTTTTGTGCTTTTTCAGAGCAGCTTCGTAAGCAGGCCAGCCCTCGTTTACACGCGTATCAAGGGAGGCGAAATGTAAGAGTAATGGAGCTTTGATTTGCGGCACATCTCCGCTGTATGGCTGACCACCGTAAAACGGAACTGCCGCCGCCAGGTCAGGAACACGGACCGCCATCATGTTCGCAATCCAGCCGCCAAAGCAAAAACCTACCACTCCCACTTTGCCGTTGCAGTACTCGTGATTTTTCAGGTATTCAAAAGCTGCTATAAAATCTTCCAGCATCTCGTTTCTATCGCGTTTGCTTTGCAGGGCCCGACCTTCATCGTCGTTACCCGGGTAGCCGCCCAAGGGCGTTAAGGCATCGGGCGCTATAGAAATAAAACCTGCCAACGCAGCTCTTCTGGCTACATCTTCGATATATGGATTAAGCCCCCTGTTCTCATGTACCACCACTATGCCTCCCAACTTTTTTCTCGAATCGGCAGGCATAGCCAGTAAGCTCCTGATCGGACCACCACCTTTTTCGGAGTTGTAAGTCACAAAACTGGTAGTCAGGCGCGAATCGTCGGGGTTTGTTTGAAGTGTGCTTCGGTAATCGGGCGATAAAAAGCTCATAAGAGAGGCAACAGTAAGTCCTCCTACTGCATAGGTCGAGAGCTTCTGCATAAACTCTCTTCTGGTTACGCGGTTGTGGGCATAATCGTCGTACAGGTCAAAAACCTCCTGCTTAATATTTTCTTTATCTAAATCATCCATGGAGCCGCATGTTAGGTTTCAATTCTAAATTTAATAATTCCTGCCACACCTCACCTACTGCTCGTCGCTTTTATTCTGCCTTATGTTTTTTTGCCTACCATCGCCATCAGGAGATGCCGAAACCTGATGGTAGTTGCTATACAATACCTAACAAACAAGGGACTCTGATTAGTAGACACGCGTGATGACGCCCGCACCTAAATTCTAGTAAATTTATAGTTAGTGCAGCACTATGTACATACAGGGAAGTTTTGTGTGATAACTAAATCTGTATCAACGTTCTCCTAAATTTTTCAAATGAAAACAGCCTTCAAAAGGTTTTTAATCTGAATTTTGCCAAGGGTCCACCCTATGGTTTTTAGTTAAATGTAGTTAGTGGCTCCATAATGAGAGCAGGAAGAAGGGCAACTAAAGTAAAATTAAGATTTAGCCTACTTTTTTAATTTAATTAGCCTAACGTTTCTGCTAAAAAGCATTAAAATGCTTTTTAGCTTTTGTTGGCAGATAGGGTTTTAATTTTTCTTCATATTTTAAAAGTTCAAGATATGGATCTCCTTCCAATCCTAAAGCATGAGCAAAAGCTGGTTCCGTTTTAAATCCCTGATCCTTAAGTTCCCTAATGGTTTGCCTGAACTTATTTCCCTTGGAAAGTAGAAGATAGTACTCAACTACCATGTGTCTGTAAGCATACTGCTCTTGCGAAGGTTTATTCTGCCCGAATATTTCAATCTCGAAGCTTTCAACTATAAAATTAGCAATTACGGTACGTTGATCTTGAACCATTTTATCAACTAACTGAAAGTCTTTATAACCGGAGAAATATTTGAACAAGTTAACCTTGAATTGATCGACATGTTCCCAGTATAATACCTCGGTAAAATTAGACCACGATTTAAATTGAAAATTTATAGCTTTAAAACGTGGAAACGATG